>JBDSKY010000474.1:0-9517 GCA_039916675.1 Bdellovibrionia bacterium | reverse complement strand
CACTCGGGCTCTTTTTTAAATAATGCTTGCGTAGGAGTGAAGAGTTTAATCTCATCCGATGAAAAGGAATCAAAGAGCGAGGACTGCCCTAACTCTCTTTCCTCTTGCTCATCTCCGGCATGTTCTAAGAGAGCTTCCAGTGAAGCGAAAAGGCTTGCCCGATTTACTTCCGCGATAGAATCCAAGGCGCCAGCCAGGCAAAGTGACTCAAGAACTTTCTTATTGGCTTTTCGGGTAGACACTCTTTTACAAAAATCCAAGACACTCGGAAATCTTCCACTAGCACGGGCCTCGAGGATAGAATCCACGGCAATCCCCCCCACTCCCTTAATCGCTTCTAATCCGAAACGAATGGCCTTGATGGGGCCCTTTTCGGACTCAATGGTCTCGACGCTGAATCTTTTTTGCGAATGGTTTACATCCGGCGACAGGACGGGGATCTTGTGTTGTCGCGCATCTCCAATATATTTGGTAATTTTGTCGGTATTATCCATTTCAGTAGTCATCAAGGCGGCCATGAATTCAGTAGGATAATGAGTTTTAAGATAAGCAGTCTGATAGGTCAGTACTCCGTATGCTGCGGAGTGAGATTTATTGAAACCATACTCGGCGAACTTAGCCATCAAGTCAAAAATCGCTTCGGCTTTCTCGGCTTTCAATCCCTTGCCCACCGAGCCTTTAACGAAGATCTCACGATGTTTGGCCATTTCTTCGGCCTTCTTTTTCCCCATCGCGCGTCTTAATAAATCCGCTTGGCCCAAGGAATAACCCGCCAGCTCTCTCGCAATCTGCATGACCTGCTCTTGATAAAGAATAACACCGTAGGTGTCTTTCAGAATCGATTCCAAAGTTTCTACATCATAGAGAATGGGTTTACGGCCATGCTTACGGTCAATAAAGTCATCCACCATCCCCGAACCCAAAGGACCGGGGCGATAAAGAGCATTAATAGCGGTTAAATCTTCTAATGAGCTAGGCTGGATCCGAGTGCAAAGATCTTTCATGCCAGAGCTCTCAACTTGAAATATTCCGTCCGTATCACCCGAACTAATCAGCGCAAAAACTAGGGGATCTTCATAATCCATTTCGTCCAAGCGAAAGTTAGCTGCTTTTTCAATTGCCGGCGTATTCTCCGTTGATGCGGACGACTTCGCCACCAACCTCACGAGTTTAATTGCATTATCAATAACGGTGAGCGTCTTAAGACCTAAAAAGTCGAATTTCACCAAACCAATGGTTTCTGAAAAATCCTTATCAAACTGAGTGACTAAATCTCCGTCTTTACCCACATAAAGCGGACAGTAATTCACCACCGGCTCTTCGGTAATAATCACGCCCGCCGCATGAATGCCGGCGTTTCGATAAAGTCCTTCCAGAGATAAGGCGTAGCTCATTACTTGGGAAATCCTTGGATCGGTCGCCATTTTTTCCCGAATCCTAGGCTCCATCTCCAAAGCTCGACTGATCGTAATATCCAGCTCGTCGGGGAGAAGCTTGGTCATCTGATCCATTTCGGCATACGGGACCGCCAAAACTCGACCCACATCTTTGATTACGGCCCGCGCTTGAAGCTTTCCAAATGTAATAATTTGGCAGACGTTCTCTGCCCCATACCTTTTGGAGACATACTGAATCACTTCACCCCGACGATCTTGACAGAAATCGACGTCAAAATCGGGCATGCTAATTCGTTCTGGATTAATAAATCTTTCAAAAAGCAGATTGAACTGAATCGGATCGATATCTGTAATCTTAAGAGAATAAGCTACCAGAGACCCGGCTCCCGACCCACGTCCTGGCCCCACTGGAATTTCATTCCGTTTGGCCCAGTTAATAAAGTCAGCGACGATCAGAAAGTATCCCGAGAACCCCGTCCGGGCAATCATGGTAAGCTCGTCTTCGAGGCGAGCAATATAGCTCGGCTTCAACACATCTTCCCAATCGGGGCGGATGCGTTTTTTTGCAAAGCCTAATTCCTGAAATCTTTCTTCCAAACCCTTCGCAGCCTGTTGCCGAAAATAAAGGACTGGGTCAAATTCTTCAGTCCGATCCACTCCCTCGGGGAAAAATCGAGGTAGATGATAAATAGAACGGCCTTTTTCGTCTTTGAACTTAAACTCTAAATCGCATCGATCAGCAATCACCTGCGTGTTATCACAAGCCTTGGGAAATCTTTCGAAACGCTCCCTCATTACCTTTTCGGATTTGAAGTAATATTCAGAGGGCACCAAGCTCTTGGGACGATCAAAATCTAAATTTTTCCCATGCTCTATGCATTGCAAAACTTCATGAGCTTCCGAATCCCCTGGCTCCAAGTAGTGACAATCCGTAGTGGCTACACACTCGATGCCATGACGAGCGCCCCATTGGCTCAAGGTTTCGTTAATTTGTTCCTGCTCAGGCATGGGCGAGTCTTGGAGTTCGAGATAAAAATCTTCTCCGAACCGCTTCTTAAACCAGAGCAAAGACTCAACGCCCCGCGTTTCTTCACCCATCAGCGCAAGATAAGGAATTTCTCCGCGCAAACAACCCGATAAAACAATCAATCCTTCCCCAAACTCACTGAGAAGCTCTCGGTCGACCAAAGCACGTGGTCCTGCGGGCTGCCCCTTTTGCGGAGGGGGCGCTTCGGTGTAGGAGCGAGTGATCATCTTACAAAGGTTTTGATATCCTTTTAAATTCTTACAAAGCAGGACCAGATGGTGAAAGCGTAGGCTATTTGTATTCCCCGCACCCCCTGGGCCACCACCTGCACTTAATGCGTTCTTGCCTCCCCTTTGAAAGGCATTTCGACCCTCTGGAGCGTAGAAAATCTCACAGCCGATAATAGGTTTGACTCCCACTTTCTTCGCAGAGGTGTAAAAATCGATAGCTCCAAAGAGATTGTGCGTATCAGTCATCGCAACCGAACTCATTCCAAGCTTAACCACACGATCAAAAAGTGCCTCGACGTGGATTGCACCCTGCAGCAAGCTATATTGAGTGTGGACATGGAGATGAACGAAAGGCATCGGGACTACATATCGAGCCTACCTTCGAAAGGCCATACGCAACTTGTCAAAATCTTCATTTAGTGGCAATTCGCAATGAATCTTACTATACAAGTCAAGTATCAGGCTAATTTACCAATCTTGTCTCAAGATCTATTAAAAAACGGCCTCAAGATCTGGGAAAAGCACCTTAAGATCCGTGAAAAACGGCAATGTGTGGGTTATCCAAAACTCCTAAATACCGCTTACCTGCAAATACGCTCCGGGTTTCATAGACAATAACGGATTGTCCCTTTTTTGCTCGCTCCAACTCCTGTCCCAAATAAGCGGTCACTTTGACTTTATTGGGCAAAAGGACCTCTATAGGTTTGAAGAAATAAAATCGATCAAAAAAAGTAGTCCTGTATTTAGCTTTGGATTTTGTAGTGGGCATGGACTCTCCTCTCGCTGATAGTCCTGGAGTCGCCGCTTTAGCGGAACTGGCACCCCGAGGAGCACCCAGTACCTGGCCCACATATTTAACTTTACCTTCCCGAATTTGCGCCGCAGCACTTCGATAATAGCTTTGAAAGATGTACAGACTCAGAACAAGGACCGCCAAAAGTATCCCCCACGGCGTCAGAACCATAATTTCTCGTTCTCGCAGAAGGGAATTAAATTCTTGGCAAAGTGTACTTTCGACATCCCGCAATTCCTGGCCTGGTTTACAAATTCCTGGGGGTGTACTTAGGTTAACCTCTAGATCACGATAGAGTTGAATCCAACCGTCCGGGTCAAAAGAGATCGAAGAGATTTGGGAGGGCTTTGAAAGCCAGAAGCTCGGATAAAGAAGTCCGGTAATGCCCCAACACAAGAGTAACCAAGCGATCGTCGGCCCGACCAATCGGAATAAAAACTTACCTAAAGGTGGAACATCAAAGGGAGTCGTTCTCATTAAAAAATTATAAACTAGTTTTAAAGCTGTTTGGAAGAAAAGGATCTTACTATTGGAAGTAAGCGTCAATTTTATTGGCTAGGTCATTTATAATATACATATTTAGTATAGACACCTATGCATCCCCCTCATATCAATCTCATTTCCAAAAGGGCAATACTGAAAAGTAGAACTTATAAAAAGTTCATCAAGAACCCAAGTATTGACACGAGCGTCAAAGATTATAATGGTGAACTGAGGTCAATTACAGTACTCCGCCTTATTCGGTTGCTATCATTAATTCTCGCAAGTTTAGAATATTTTCACTTGTGCTGCTCGCTCAGTCTGTTAAACTGTTTTTAAATGACGCTAGTGAACCACTGGAATACTAGATTTTCGACTATAAGGAAAAAAACAAAAGCTCATCTATTAATTCATTTCCTCTACTTTGTTTTTATTTTTGCTATCTGTGGGTCAAGTTTTGGAGAGATTCAGATCAACAAAATAGCCAATTCACAGAATGTTCTATCCACAAAACACAAATCGAAGACAGAAAAGTCAGCCTCGTCTCAAGAAGACTCGAATTCCGACGACATAGATCCAGGTGATTCCAGCAAAGAGGAGATCTCCACCTTGAGCCGACTGGTCACCTCCAAGTTAGAACCCTTGGAATTTGCCAAATCCAGAGTCGTCACCCTTTATGCTTGCCTTGACCAAATTCTTATAGAGAAAATATCTGAACGACTAGCAAAAGTTCACAGCCTCAACAGCCCACCGTCCCTCCTTTTTTCCTAATTTTAAATCAAATCTATTTGAAATTACGGTTGGAAGAGACCCATTTTCTGCTGACGTTGAAATAGGCGGATCACATTGTTTGACATAACTTACTCCATGTCGACCTTGGAATCTATCTGCCCTTAATAGTTTTTTTCACGACCTCATTTTCAGCTGATCAGCATCACTCAACTTTTTGCCTTGTGAAAAGGAATCTTAAAATGAATTTACGCCAATTTCCTATTTCGGACCTTAGATCTGGATTCTATGCATCCCTTATTGCCTTGCCGCTATCGCTTGGAATTGCCGCAGCGAGTGGGTTTCCGCCGATAACTGGGATCTTCGCCGCTATTATCGGCGGGATTATATGTAGCGCTTTCGGCAGCTCACCGTTGACAATAAAAGGTCCTGCCGCTGGTTTAATAGTCATTGCAATCAGCGCAGTGCAAGAACTCGGGATGGGAGACCTAACGTTAGGATATCACCGTGCTCTTGCGGCTGGCGCTGCCGCTGGAGTACTTCAGGTCATTTTAGCACTTTGTGGAGCTGGAAGATTAGGAAGCATTATGCCCCCCTCAGTCGTCCATGGAATGTTAGCTGGCATTGGAGTGATTATTTGTTCAAAACAAATCCATGTGCTATTGGGCGTCATTCCTTCCTCAAAAACACCATTGGCGCTGATAAGTGAAGTTCCTAATAGTATTATAAATGAAGAGCCCTTCATTGCCTTATTAGGAGCAATTACCCTTCTTGGCCTAATTATTTTTCCCAAATTAAAATACTTTAAAAGTTTTCCCGCTGCTCTTCTTAACCTCTTCATTGTAGTACCTCTCGGCTTCGCATTACACCTTGGCGAGCCCCATCAAGCCCATCTGCTCGGTCACTGGTACACGCTAGGTCCCGATTATTTGGTCCACATTCCCACTCACGCTTTAGCTTCAATTACTTTTCCCGACTGGACTGCTTTAAAAACTCTCCTCGGATGGAAATTTGTAATTATGTTTGCATTAGTAGGTAGCATTGAGTCCCTTCTAACTGTTTCAGCTGTTGATTCACTTGATCCAGAAAAAAGAACCTCGAACCTCGATCGGGATCTTTTATCCGTGGGAATCGGAAATCTTATGAGCTCACTCATTGGCGGTCTACCCATGATCTCAGAAATCGTTCGCAGTAAGGCCAATATCGATAATGGTGCCAAAACTGTTTTCTCAAATGTCTTTCATGGCATATTTCTGCTGCTTGCCATTACGACTATCCCATACATCATAAATGCGATTCCACTCAGTTCGTTAGCTGCAATGCTTGTCATTACTGGATTCCGACTGGCCTCTCCGAAGGAGTTTATCAAAGTATACAAAGTGGGATTAGATCAATTTGCCCTATTCTCAGTAACTATGCTGGTAACTTTGTTCTCTAATTTATTGAGCGGCGTATTTATTGGTATTCTTCTCGAGGTCATTTTTCATTTAATTCGTGGAGCAAAACCTATAAACTTTATCAATAATGATATTGAGAGATCCGCATTTTCCAATGAACACATGATTCTGATACCTAAGGGGCCCTGTGTATTCTCAAATCTTCCGAAACTACAGGACATAATAACCCTTTCTCTTCAGTCTGCTCAATCCATTGCAATTGATTTCTCAAAATCTAAACTTGTCGACCATACCACTCTAAACCGATTACAAAGTCTAAAGCGAATGCACCCACATCACAAGTTTCAATTATCTGGATTAGATACCATGAAAGGAGTTTCCCCCCATGAACTCGCCACAAGATTCAGAAGTTAAAACCAAGGTTTCTCAACAAATTGAGCTCACAGAAAGCAGTGATTCGAATGACTTTAATCTACAAAAAAGCCTGTCCCATTTGAGGCGCTTGCTGCCGGCACAGGGCCCGATCCAGGACTTTGTCCATCACAATACATTACACGCGTTTCAGCATCTGCCCTTTGATGAAGCCCTGATCCAGGCCTCCCAGCTATTCGGTTCAAATGTGTATCTGCCGTTAGAAGAATACCACCTACGTGCTAAAAATGGTGAAATCCACGATGAGAAACTTTTTGAGCAAATTCATGAATTACTGCCAAAAAGTACCATTTTCGAACCATTTTTTAATGCAACTATTACGGGCGAAACATTTTTTCATTTCGCTCTTTGGAACTATCGGGAATATTTAGATTCAGGATTTGCTAAGTTACTCTTAAGACAAGAATCCCTGTCAATTGAAGAATTTGAGGTTCTTAAGTCACATCTTGCGCCGCTTATTTTAAAGCAAAATCACCAGCTACAATATCCTAGGACGCGGAAAATTCGCGAATCGGGCGTCGATATAGACTCAATGATCAACCCGATCCTTATCCGATTAATCAGCTCTTATCTTGACCAAGGGATTTCTCAATGGCCATTTCCAGGACGAAATCGTACATTTTTCGAGGCAGTGTGTAATTTGGTAAACAACTCTATACTCCCAATTGCTCCTTTTTTCTGGAGGTCAAAAGTTCAACACTACTTTAAACAAGACTCACTTAAAGCTGCCAATGAAGTTTTAGGGACTCTGTGTCGCGACCCGGATGAGCGGGAAGCCTACTTACGAGAAAGTCTTTTTTCTCTTCCTGGCTGGGCGGGCATGGTGTCCTATCTAGAGGATAACCCTTCACAACTAACTGAGGAGAGACAAATAAGTCTCCTCGACTTTTTAGCCATCAAATTGCTTTTGGAACATGAGGCTTTGCGCGCCAAAAGTTATGTGAAAAAAGTCACAGTTAAATTCAATCCAATCAATACCATAGATCAACAAAACCACAGAAGAATCGTCGCAATCTCTATCCTTCTCTTAAAGCTGGGAATTCGCGGAGAGCAGCTGTCTTCCCTTAACAACTTGGAAAAAGAGACTTTCAGAGTGTTATTGAAATATTTGACAAAGGATTCTCTCGCAGGGGTATGGAATCGGGCAATGGAGTCATCGCTCTACTCATCCTTGATTTCTGCGATTGAAACCAATGCCCATCGCAACTTCATAGAAACACAGTCGCTAAACACATGTAAAATTACCGCCATATTTTGTATTGACGATCGTGCAACCTCGGTTAGAGAATATCTTGAACAAGAAAACTCTCAAATTGCGACTGAATCCACAGCAGGGTTTTTTGGAATTGACTTCCTATTTCAATCTTCAACTTCACCAAAACCAATAAAGCTATGTCCCGTACCCGTTCAGCCTAAACATTTAGTTAGGGAGAAAACGAAACCCGCAAAATCTCTCACACTTTACTATCGAGTTAAACTTACAGTTCTAACTTTATTTAGAGAGCTTTCTGCTTCAATGATCTTTGGATGGGCGGTTCTCATCCTATCTGGTCCCTGGATATTATTTAAACTACTCATTCGTACATATAGGCCATCCTTGATATCCCCTCTTTTCCGTACTTTTCCTATTCAACCGAAATCAGAACTAGAATTCATAAGAAAGGAATCCGAATCTCGCGAAGGAAATCACCTATTGGGATACTCCTATTCCGAAATGGCTGAAAGAATTGCCAATCAATTACTATCAACTGGATTATCCCAACGGCTTACTCCTCTCGTTATTATTTTTGGTCATGGCTCTTCAAGCGTCAATAACCCATACTACGCAGCTTATGACTGTGGCGCATGTTCTGGACGCCCCGGCGCAGCAAATGCCAGAGCTTTTGCGAGTATGGCCAATCTTCCGCAAGTACGAAAGCTGCTTCAGCAAAAAAATATAAATATTCCTGAAGGTACTTATTTTTTAAGTGGTTACCACGACACCTGTAAAGACGAGTGCACTGTTTTTGATGAAGATAAGATGCCAGAAAATCGCAAATCTTTGTTAAAAGAATTTAAGCTTTCCTTAGACAAAGCTCTTAAGAGAAATTCAAAAGAAAGAGTCCGCCGTTTTAACACCGTCCCGCTCAGTATCCCAATCGAGACTGCGCTCCAAGAAGTTAGATTTCGTTCCCATGCACTGTTTGAACCACGCCCAGAACTTAATCATGCTACCAACGCCTTTTGTATTGTAGGTAGAAGATACCTGACACACCGACTTTTCTTAGATCGAAGGGCATTCCTTCAATCCTATAATCCTGAACTTGACCCGAACGGGGAACTCCTCAGCAGCATTCTTTCAGCTGTGGTTCCAGTCTGCGGAGGCATTAATTTAGAATATTTTTTTTCAAGGGTCGACAACGAAGTTTATGGAAGTGGAACAAAATTACCCCATAATGTAGCTTCGCTTTTAGGGGTCACAAACGGCGTAGACGATGACCTGAGAACTGGACTCCCCAAACAGATGATCGAAGCACATGATCCAATCCGATGTTTATTTATTATTGAAAAAAATCCCGAAGAACTTCTAAAGATACTCAAGAGTAACTCTGCCGTTTCAGAATGGTTTGATAACCGGTGGGTAACACTTGTTGCTTTTGATCCTAAAAAACTCGTATTTTACAATTATTCTCCTTTTAAGACTTTTGAATTAGTATCCAGCGGTCAAGTACCAGTTTCCATTATATATAACCTAACTGAATACGTCTCTCAACACCGAGAGAATCTCAACTTCTCATTGATTGCTCCGACCGTCATTCATACCAAGCACAAGGAACAACTATGAATAATCTAGAGCAAGTGTTTCTAAATCTCATTATTATAAGCTCCTTTTTAACAACTGCGCTCTTAGGATTGGGTGCAATCTTTAAGATTTCGGAGATTAGTCACAAGCGGATCCTAAATTTAGGCATTTTCCTTAACCTTCTGGCTGTGTGCTTTACAGCTTACTTTTATATTTTTAACCATTTCAGGCCTTTTGAGACTCAGCCTCT
>JBDSKY010000473.1:0-3741 GCA_039916675.1 Bdellovibrionia bacterium | reverse complement strand
GGGGATTCTCCTTCAGGGACCGTAGTGGCCGAATTTGAAAGAGATCCGGTAGAAAGCGGTGCCGGGGAAATCCCGCTTCCTCATTACATTGGAAGGAAGGGCCAGGGCGATGCACCTAGTGCCGCTAACAAAAGTAATGACGAGTTAAATTATCAAACTCTTTATGCTAAAGAAAATGGCTCGGCTGCGGCGCCTACGGCGGGATTACACTTTACGGATTCAGTAATGAAAGGTCTTGCGGCGAAAGGGGTGCAGTGGAAAGAAGTCACTCTCCACGTAGGGTTAGGAACTTTTCGTCCAGTTAAGGATCCTGATATCAGTAAGCATGTCATGCATGAAGAGCGGTACCAAATTACTCCTGAAGTTGCACAGGCGGTAACACAATGGAAAGCTGCCCAACGGAGAGTTCTGGCAGTAGGAACGACCAGCGTACGGACTTTGGAAAGTGCTTGGAACAGAGAAGCTTCAGAACAAGGAGCGGGGACCGAAGGTTATTTACAGTCTGGTGCAGGTCGAACCGCTCTTTTTATCAGACCAGATCATTTTGAATTTAAAGTAGTGGATCGGATTTTAACCAATTTCCATTTGCCCTGTTCCACTTTGTTAATGCTGGTTAGTACTTTTGCCGGACGAGAATTTACTTTAGCTGCCTACAAAGAAGCCGTGAAGAAGAACTACCGGTTCTTTAGCTATGGCGACGCGATGTTGATTCTCTAGCTTAGGAGAGCGGAATAGTGAAGTTGCTTACGGTTCTCTGATGTCATTCTAACTCGGCCATGCAATTCTAATATCCCTATGCAGAGCTTGAGTTGGGTACTTAATTTTCGGTGGATTCTTTGGATAGTTGGAGCTGGAATATTGTTTTGGCATTGCATCCAGCGAACGAGTTTATCGAAAATGCTGCCACAGTTTAAAGGTTGGTGGGATAAGGCATACCTTGAACAGCTGGCGTCAAAATTTTATTTTAAAATTCTCATTGGACTATCTGGAGGGTACTTTTTATTTGGGGTCTTAGGGAAGTATTCTCAGTTTTGGACTCTGAATTTGAATGCCCAGGATTTCTGGCTTTTTACGGATATTTTGGAACAAGGGAAGAAAGGCGTATTTTTTCTCACCCGTTTCGCACCCCAAGGTTTGGGATATGTCCAACACGGTACTGTGCACCCCATGTTAACTTGGGGCTTACTGACCTTGCCAGCTTGGATTTTTGGTTCAATCTGGACTGCTTTGATTTTCAACCCCCTCGTATTGGCCGGTGCAGGTTGGATGGTGGGAATTCTCTCTCGTAAGCGATGGGGAAACTTTCATTCTTTGTTCTTTGCTGCTGCATTTCTCGCCTCTACGCAGGTCGGAAAGATTTTGAATTACGATGTACATCCCGAAGCAGCCTATCCGCTTTTAACCTTAATCTGGTTTTGGGCATTGGGACTGGATGGAGCGGGTCAGGTACGCTGGATCGCGCTCTTGGTATCGACTCTATTATGCATGGGGACAAAAGAAGATTCGTTTTTGGTTTTGGGACCTTGGATTCTGTGGGGATTATTTGAGTTAAAAGCTAATCAGCGCAAAGCGGTTTTGGTTTCGGGGCTTGTTGCTTTGGGTGTTGTGGTGTTTCAATGTATAGCAGTCCAAAACTGGCTTTCTGGCTTATGGGGTCCGCGTGATTGGAGTGGCGACCTAGTAATCACAAACGCCGCCGTAAATGCTTTTGCGGGGGGGCATTGGACCGGTCTTCGCGACATTCTCCAGCTGGGTGCTCGTTTACTGGCTATGCAGGGGGGGCTTGGGGGTGGGTTGGCAAGTGTGGGCAAGTTTTTGATTTCGCGACCCTGGCTTTCACTTTTGGTTCTACTTCCTTGGGTGGTCGGATCATTAAGATTTTGGTTGGTGGTGTTGCCCTTGGCATGTGTTTATGCCCTCATAGAGGGGCCTAATCATTTATGGAATTATTATTCAGCTCCGTTTCTGGGGTCATTGTGGTTTTGTGGCATTTCAGAACTATCGACCCGTTTTACAGTTCCCGTTAAACTGAGACCTCTGTGGGTGCTTGGGGCGGCACTCATACTTGGAAATTCCAGTATTCAATTCTTTATTCCTTCTAATAAGGTTCTGGAAATTCGCACCCAAACGCAAAAGTTGCTTCCCTGTTTAGGTAAAAATGGTTTGGTTGCAAGTCACTTGATAGGTCTTGTTCCTCTGGAAAAAATTTGGACAGATCGAATTCCGATAACAGAGGCCGATTGGGCTGGAATTGATTACGTTCTTTTCTCTCCGCAACTTGATCTTTTTGGTATGTCTTCAGGTGAGGCTAAGAAGCTCTATGACCGGCTTTCGGCAGTTGGTAGTGGATTTAAGATAGAGCAAAATTGCGGTCTAGGAAGTTCGGAAGTGTACCTATTTGTAAAACAATTGGCGTCGAGCTCAAAATAAAGCTTATTACTCCCGAATGAAAGTTCTTCAGAAGATGGTCTGGGTCCTAAAGAAAATTCCGTTGAATTCATCGATATGGAAACTCAGCTTCAGCCTAATGTCTCTTCGAATAAACAGAAATAGATAAAAAAGTGCAAGAAAAACCATTATTTTGAAGCTCATTCTATCGTGTATTTTATTGAACTCTGAGAGTTGTTACAATAAACTATTGATGTATGAAGGTTCTTTCCAATTTCACAAATGCCTTTTTTGCAGTCCTCTTATTTGTTCTCTTTGCACCAATTGCTCGTAGCGAGGGGGCCGACAAGTCGATTGCTGATAACGAAGCGAACAATGCCATTAGAAGATATACAGGTTCAGAGTTCATACCCATGAATAAGGCTCTTAGGACGGGGCAAGATATAACTCCTGAAATAAAACGTAAAATAGAAGCAATGGACCACGGACTCAACAAGCTTCCTCAATACCAAGGAGACACAGAGGGAACCCATTTAAAAAGGATCACAGAGCTTCCTGATGATATGGCCAAAAAAGGACGAGGCGAAATAATTCATGACCCAGCATATATGAGTACCAGTAAGGCTAGCTTAGAGAGCTCTGTAGCTCCTGGGAGGCATAAACTGATTATTCTTGGAAAGAAGGGTAAACCATTTTGTGGGGCAAAAGATGTTTCGCACCTTGCTTGTGTGCCAGGCGAAAAAGAAGTGATACTTCCTAGAGGCACCTCTATGAAAGTTATCGGTAAATGGAAGATCCCCAATAAGTATGGTGGACCCCAAAAAGATATAATTTTTCTGAAAAAGCCAGGCCTTGCTGATGTTGTTCATGAGGCTACTCAGAAATCTAAAAAGTAGGGTCTACGGTCAGAAAAGATGGCACACCTTCGATATCGCTGTGTAAAGATCCTAAAAATGCCAACTCTATTTATATTTCTTTGAGTCGAGTTTTCTAAAATATTATAATTATTCAGTATTTTTTGAAGTCAAAAAAAAAGTCGGCGGTTTACTTGACAGAGAAAGAGTTGAAATCATTTTTAATAGTAGAAATCATTTAGATAGTGAACCAAGTAACTTGAGAAATATTTTGAAAATGTCAAAAAAAGGAGAAGTACTTTATGAAAACAGATTTTTTTACCAGTAAAGGCTTCTTGAGTGTCGTTTTTTTTATTTTCGGATTGTTATCGATGTTCGCAATCGAGAAAGTTGGAGCGGGAAAAACAGATCCACTACAAAAGAATGATGTTGTCCAGCAGGAAAACTCTAAAACGACCTCCCCAATAGATCAAAGTTCAGATCTTGATCAGTTGTTTGG
>JBDSKY010000472.1:0-3255 GCA_039916675.1 Bdellovibrionia bacterium | reverse complement strand
CATTCGGTATCTAGCGACGGGTCCTTCATCAGCCCCAGTTGGATGGCTGGGGTCCATTGGAAATGCTTCAAAATCCTGGCCTGGATTCAAAGTGGACCTTGGGAAAACAGATTCCATAAATTCGGCGATAGTTCCGTCATGCATGACCACGCTGGTCTGTTGGAGCAGATAATTTCCTTCTGAAATATAATCAAAAGAACGAATCCATAGATCCCGAGGTGGTTTGCCTGCTTCAGGGTTTGTGAATGATCCACGAGGAGACCCGACCGTTGCGCCTGCAAAAATCTCTGACAAAATTAGACCTGAGTTCGCTCCCGATAATGTAAGGGTAGCTGGCTTTGCTGGGGCAGTTTGTGTACCAGCACTGGCTTCGGTCTGACCTAAAATTCTATAGCGACTCAAGAGCTGCTCTGGATGATTGACGGCGCTTGCGTAGAGCCGTTTATTATCGGCTACCAATTGAAGCTCGTTCCCGACAATTCGGAATCTCGCTGGAATGTGTCCGATGGCCATGCTCTGTTGGAATAAGGCAAGCTCTTCAGTGTAATGGGATGAATATTGAAGATCAGCTCCGTATAGGAATTCTTGTCTCAAGAGCGCATCACGATCAACTGTAATTGCCACTTGAATTGCGGCGGAGAGGCTCTCTCCTGGGGCAATAGAAGGCTTGTCATAATCGAAGGATCTAATTTCTGACCTCTGTACTAATAGGTTCGCAGTTAAAAGTGAGGTCTGATTATTTGGACTCTGATTAATGGATTTTCTCTTAGCGTGTTGATTTTCTGAAGGAGAAAAGCAACCCGAAACCATCAATGTAGTTAATAGGCAGGTTGAAATGGACAAGGAAAAAAAAGGCCTCTTTGCCGATTTTTTAAACTTATATAAAGAAATCAAATTCACTGTAATACCCCCGAGAGTTCATTCTAAAGGCTCTAGCGGCCTTCACACTGACAGTCCCTATAACAGAAAGTTTCAAGATATCAAAAATATTTTGAGACATCTTGTCAAACTGTCTAACTATCGGATGTGGAAGAGATCTTGATGTGATTCTTAATTAGAAAAGAACCTCGACCCAACGCAACGATTTGGCCAGCTAATTCTTTTTGAGATGTATTATTTACAATACCAGTTAAATAAATAATTCCGTTGTTCACGTAAACGTCAATGCTATTTCCTACCAGATTAGAATTTAAGGCGAGAGCAAGTGCAGCGTCTCTACTTAATCGAGGATCGTGGCGGGTTCCGGTCGAGGCTGGACGAGTGAAGTTTCTGACCCCTTTTACATAGTTCAGGGCCTGTATTTGGTTTTCGGCTGATTTCTTGGCGTTTACGCTGCTCACGTCCCCTGTGAGGGTTACGATCTGGTCTTTAACACTGACCTGTGGCCGTTTTGCGCCCAGGTTGGGATTGTAGAGAAGGCTGTTTTCAACTAGGATTTGAAGTTCTTCATCAGAGAGTGTCTGACTATTTCCAGTCATTTCTGTGAGAAAATCTGAGGGATTCCCCCATGTCCGTTCAGTGAACTTCCAGTGATGACCATCTGTGCTGCAAGCAGTAGAAATTGAAGCTAAGGAAATGAGAGCACAATTAATGATCAGAGCTAAGCCTTTACGAGATTGAACCATAATTTTCAAATCCTCTTCCTGGGAAGGAGCCATAGCAGAAGTTAAAGGGGCGAGGCATTTTTTTAATGGATTTGAATTCTTTTAGCTTTTCTTTTGCCTCTGACATTAGTTTTCTGTAACGCGCTAAAGTTTGTCTGAAAGAAGCGGGCTCATTGGGTCCCTTTGGGAAAAGGCGAGAAAGTATTTTGAGGTCTTTCCAGATAGAGGTGAGTTGGCCTATTTGCTCCTCAAATTCCCGGAGATTTTTGCAATGTTGTTCATGTTGGGTTTGGAGAGGGCCAGGCTCTATCGGAACAGACACTTCAAACAGGAGTATGTTTTTACTTGGACTGTGTGAAAAAAATGAAGCGATGCCTGCATATATTTTCTCTAATTCGGGATCAAATTGAGAAGAGCGCGAAAGATCCCATTTTCTAGCGTCGAGTAGTTTCGAAGTAGTGGGAAAAAGATGGAGGGCAAGTTCTTGTTCCTTGGGCGTAAAACTTTGATTGAAAATACCTCCGTGAGAAATCTTCCTTTCTATAGCGTGAATTGCGATTTCGTATTCTGCTCCCAATCGAGGGCTCCATTCTACTTCTTCAATTAAGCTGTACTTTTTGCGAAGTTCAGACAGGAAGGTTTGGAATGTGAAATAGGCTCCTGCGGAATCGAAAGTTTGATGCAGCTCTTCCAGGCAACTAAGAAAAGGTTTCAAATAAATTGGACGCAAAGCAGGCACAGGCATTTGATATTCGTTGCAGTAGAAGAGACCTTCGTTCAGCCCGGTAGCTTGATCAAGCGGTAGAGATGGCTGAAAGGGAGGCATTGACGCACATCCAACTCCGAGAAAAATGACTAGAATAATTGAAATGAACAAAATAAGAGGGCGAGTCTGAAAGTTCTGGGGCCACATCTAATCTAGAAATCGAATGCGAACGCGAGAAGAGGAGGGGCGTGATTGGCACATCAGTGCCTTACATTCAGAGATATCTTCATCCGAAAGAGCGGCAGCTTCGTCTTGGACTACGCAACCTTCCTCCACAACCGCCAAGCAGCTCATACAGATGCCCGATTTACATGAAAACGGCGAATCCACACCCGCGTCTAAGAGGGTATCTAAAATGGTTTCACCGCTTCCTACGGAATAAGCGACTGTAGTTTCACCCAGTTGGATGTTTACCGGATCGTTCACAGTAGCTTGGGTCAAATATTCCAATTTCTTAGAAACATCGCCGATATAGACTAAATCGTCGTTTAATTCTGCTAATTCTGTCGATCCTTGTAAACCTGGTAAGAGGGGTCTCATAGATGCCATGGGGCCAGAGCTTAAAGAAAAGACGCTGGTTTTTCCAGACAAATTTGGAACTCACAACTTGAGTCGAGCCAACTGGAAGGCAACTGTGCTATAGTTGGCCCCAACTATGTTGGAAAAAACAATTGTAGTAGGTCCATTTCAATGTAATTGCCGTATTTGGGTCTGTCCGCGCACGGGTGAATGTGTGGTGGTGGATCCTGGAGATGAAAGCGCCCGGATTTTAAAAGAGTTGCAAGGTTTACGCACTCCAGCCGGGACTCCTGTAACAGTGAAATACCTACTCCACACTCACGGTCACTTGGATCACATTGGGGCTGCTGGTCCGCTTCGGAATGC
>JBDSKY010000471.1:0-12981 GCA_039916675.1 Bdellovibrionia bacterium | reverse complement strand
AATGGAATCGAGGGAGAAACAATTTTAGGTTAACGTTTAAAGGCCCTAACTTGATTGACATTTAAATTAACTTCGATACTTTGCAGCCAATGACATTAGCTCCTCCTGCCTTAGCTTTGCGAGCTCTCAATGTTCTCGTAGTCGATGATGAACGTGAACTGCGTGAATCCTTATCTCAAGTATTGCATGCCATGGGACACACTGTCCTTGAGGCTAGCACGGGAGAAGAAGCACTCACCGTCGTCCGTGACCGTGGTGTTGACACTCCGACTTCTATTCATATGTTATTACTTGATGTAAATATGCCTGGAATTTCCGGATTAGAAGTATTGCGCAGAGTGCGAATTTTGGATCCTTCGATTACGGTACTCATTATTACTGCTCACGGGAGCATACGTGACGCAGTCGAAGCAATGAGAGAGGGCGCGTATGACTATATCGAAAAGCCTGTGCAAGAAAGCGATTTGGAAAACCTCGTAAAAAAAGCTTCTGAAGCCCATGTTCTCATCCAGGAACTGGGACTTTCATCCCCAAAACTGACGCTAGACAACGGTGAAGAGTTCATTGGTAACTCGCGCCAAATGAGAGCCGTATTTCAAGTCATCCACCGTTTGGGACAAGTAAATACTAGCGTATTAATTCGCGGCGAAAACGGGACAGGCAAAGAATTAGTGGCAAGGGCCATTCATTTTAATTCTCCGCGCAAAGATAAACCTTTTGTAGCAGTCAACTGCGGAGCGATTCCTGAAAATCTCATCGAAAGCGAGTTTTTCGGCCACGAAAAAGGCGCCTTTACCGGTGCTGACCAACGTCATATCGGTAAATTTCAATATTCCGAGGGAGGAACACTATTTTTAGATGAAATAGGTGACATTTCGCAAAGCATGCAAGTAAAATTACTCCGAGTATTGCAGGAACGTAAATTTACTCCGATCGGCTCAAATCGCGAAATCCGGTGCGATGTAAGAATTATCGCAGCAACAAACAGGAACCTGGACGAAATGATTCGTAAAAACGAATTCCGGCAAGACCTGTTTTATCGCCTAAACGTCATGCCTATCCAGCTCCCCGCATTGCGAGCAAGGACCGAAGATATTCCCAATTTAGTAAAGCATTTCATCGAAAAATTTAACTCTCTCCATTCTCGCCGCGTAACAGGAACCGAAATCCGGGGCATTCGTGAAGATGCGTTACATGCCCTCAAGGGCCATTCGTGGCCAGGGAATATTCGTGAGCTCGAGAATGTAATTGAACGCGCGTTTGTCTTAGAAAACACCAATTACATTACTTTGCTATCCCTCCCTGAAGAAATTTTTCCGCAAACCACTCAACTAGAACCCACGGCTTTGACTCCAAAAGACTCCCGAGAGCAATCCACTATAACGGCTATCGACTTTCATGATCAAAAAGAACAATTCGAAAGAGACTTTATTGTAGAAGCACTTCGACGGTTTAACGGTAGAATAAATCAAACGTCCACCCACGCAGGAATTCCAAAAAATACCCTTCTTCGAAAGATTAGAAAGTATTCTATTAACCCGTGCGATTATGGGCCAGTAGATCAATTCGGAGAAGAACGGTAAAGGAAGGTTAAATTTATGAAGAAGGAAGCAATCATCATTACCGTCGCAAATCAAAAAGGCGGCGTTGGAAAAACAACTACCACAATGAATCTTGGAGTCGCCCTCGCAAAAGCGGGCCAGCGAGTCTTACTCGTAGACGGTGATCCCCAAGGCAATCTAACTAGCTATTTAGGAGTCACTCCGGGCGAACCCCCTTACGAAGAATTACATACTCTGGACGAGATCTATCTTTCCAAACGTCCAATGGACAGTGATGGTCGCCATCTTTTTATTACTCCGACCAAGTCTGGAGTCGACCTAATCGCTTCTGACAAGGCCCTCTCGGGGGTTGAATATTACCTTTTTACAAGAGCTGATAGAGAAGTGGTCTTGGCTCGTTTCTTTGGAATTATACGTCAAGATTATGATTTCATCTTTATAGACACACCTCCAAGTTTGAACTTGCTGACTCTCAACGCGCTTTGTGCCAGCAATCATGTCTTGATTCCTGTTCAGCCTGAATTTTTTAGTCTAGAAGGAATTGTGAAAATACGGGAAGCCATCAATGACGTACGAGCGCGCTGGAACCCCAATCTTTCGATTATCGGGGTTTTACCTACCCAAACGTCCAACCGTCGAAAACTTACTCTGGAAGTATTGAAAACCCTGAAATTAGAACTAGGAGCAAACCTTTTTGAAGCCTCCATTCATGACAACGTTGCAATAGCTGAAAGCTCAGGGCACGCCGTATCTGTCCTAGACTACGATCGTTCATCCCGAGGAGCACAGGATTATTTGGCGGCCTCAAAGGAACTTCAGATCCGATGTGCTAAAGCGGCCCAACGCCAAAAGGAAATGGTGTAATTATGGAAAAACATTTAGGTCGAAATCCGTTTGAAAAAGCCAGAGACGGTTCTAATAAATCGAGGCCTACTTTCATAGAGCCAGACAAAACCTCACCTGTGGAATGGCTGTTTATCCAACTTCCGGCCAAAGCTTTCATGTTCGCTTTGAAAACGGGAATTCTTGTAAAATCTGTTTTAGACAAGAAGCGATAGCTTACGACACTTGCGGCCTAAAGGTTCTTCTCAACAAGCTGCACAACCGCCCGTCCCTCTGTTACCCACTTCGCCAATTCATTTCTCGAGGTCGACTCAGATACTCCTCCTGCTGAACTAGCAAATCGCACTAAATCGGAGAACTCTAACAACTGATCCACCCTTTGCCAGCTCTCTTCGGGCATTCCTCGATCGCCCACAAGAATAGTCTTGAGCTCTGATCTAGAAATCGCCCTGGAACTTATTTGATAAGTTCTGTCTAGTGCATCAAAAATAATTCCACATAGAATCTCATAGGCTTGAGTAGTCTCTTTCCAGGATCCTCCATTTGATGCTGCACGAGCAATCGTCGATAGATTTTCCCAGCTTTTGGAATTTTGTAAGTAACGCGCCTTGCGCTTATGACTGAGCTTTTTCTTCCCACCTCTGAATAAATCAACACCTATCAGGAAAACTAAAAGACCCAGAATCAAACCACATCCCCAAAAGAGAAACCGCCAAGCAGACCGCAAATTAAACCCAGCTTCCAAATCCGCGCCTGGGGCTTTTAAATACCTCATTTCATCCAATTGAGTCGATTGCTGGGAATCCTGAGATTTCGAATCGGTTTGAAAAGTCGGCTGTTTTGCCGGTACGAGAGAAGTGCCTGGAGCTGGATCCAGAACTTTAATTTGAACGGCTTCCGTAGACTTGGTGTAATACTGTTTTTTAACTGGATCAAAAAATTCGAATTCAAGCGGTGTTAAGGTAATTTGTCCGGGCACACGAGGGATCAAGAGGAATTCAAATATTTTCTCACCCACTCCACCACGCCCCCCTTGAGATTTTCCCTTCGTATCATAAAGTTCAATATTAGGCGGCCATTTGGCTTGGGGGGCCTGAATGGCCGCAATATTTCCGCGTCCTTCCACTTTTACAGATAACGTGATGGCTTCATTGGCCCGAACTTCATATTTGTCTACAGTCGAAATAACATTAAACTCACCGATGCCGCCCGTAAACTTTTCAGTCTTACCCTGTGCGGGCAAGGAAACCACATCCACTTCCAAACGCTCACTCTGTCCACTGCCCACCCGAGGAGCCATTTGCTGGAAAAATCCAAAAAAAGGATCCTCATCATCAAATGTATTGTTTCTTGATCCTGCGTAATAATTAAAACGAAGAGAAATGGAATCGATACTGAGCTTACCTTCTTCAAGAGGATAAGCCGCGTACCTTGCCAAAAGGGACCGCTCATACGGAATTCCGTTTAGGACAACCTGCTCAGAGTCGAGTCGTTGTCCCATAACAGGCATTTCCAAATCTTCGCGAAGGAATCCGCTCAAGACTGGAAATTTCTCAACTTGAATGTTAAATATTTTTACACGGTGATATAGATAATAACTCACTATAATCTGTTCACCTTTATGAGCCGTTTTTTTATCTACTTCAGCCCGAACTAAAGTACTTGCTCCAGCAACATTTTTATTACCGGCTGCCTGGGGATTTCCTCTTCTCAAAGCCCCGCCGCCCTGAACAGGCGCACCGGGAGAATTAGCAATTACGTGGATCTGAATATCCGGAGCCTTATAAGCTTTTCCACCTGCGTTCAGCTGAATCCCAGATATTTTCAAAGCTCCTGTTTTAAGAGGCCGCAGCACCTTTGTAATTTGCTGAGTATTCTGCATAGAAAGTCCACCATTTGTAGAATCATATCGAGATTCAACTGAAATGGATTTGTACTCATTAACTACCTCAAAATCCGGGGCTTGAAATTGGGGCTCTCCAGCCATCGTATTGCTGTCGGACCTAACTAGCATCTTAAGAGAAACCGTTGCATCCAAAGCCACTCTGGGCTCGTCTACTTGTGCTGAAAACTGTAAGTCCGCAGCAAAGCAAAGTGTGCTGTTCAGCAATAGGCTAAGGCCCCAGAGGCCAACTACTCCAAAACTACCAGTCTTTCTTAGTACTTTGTGGTTTCGCATTCTGGGTCTGTAACCTCTCCTGGAGCTGCCGTTCTCGGTTTGTGAGTTCGGACATGACTCGTTCAGCATCTTCTGGACTCATTTTTTTTGACTGAAATTTTTGCGGATCTTTAGAATCCGGGGAATTTTTTGGTTCGGTCTGCTTCTCTTTATCGCCGGAATCTTCCTTCTTTGGTTCCTGTTTTTCGCCTTTGTCCTTATCTCCGTCTTTTTTGTTCTGATCTTGCTTCTGCTTATCGTCCTGTTTTTGATCTTGCTTCTGCTTATCGTCCTGCTTTTGATCTTGTTTCTGCTTATCGTCCTGTTTCTGATCTTGCTTCTGCTTATCGTCTTGCTTTTGATCCTGCTTTTGCTTGTCGTCCTTCTTTTGTTCCTGCTGCTTCTTAATCTGATCTACTAAAAGTTGGAGATTCTTCCGAGATTCATTTTCTAATTTCTGATCCTTAGTTTCTTGTGCAGACTTTACGGCACCAACATAAGACCCGACTGCTCCTTTAATATCCCCTTTTTTCTCAAATGCCTTGCCCAAATTATAAAGGGATCTTCCAAAAAGATCGGCATCTTTCTTTTCATCAGCCAACTTGGCCGCCCTGCCGAAGGATTCAATCGCTCGGTCAGAATCGCCCTGCTTCAATTGCACCAATCCTTGATTGTATTCCAATTCTGGAGCTAATGGGTCCCTTGCTTGTGCTGCACCAAAAGCTTTTTCAGCGTCTTGGATTTTTCCATTCTGATAAGCTTCTATCCCTTTTTGATTTTCCAAGTATGAATCTAGAGGTGCGGGCTTTTTCATCAGTCCGTCCGCCCAAAGAGTGGATCCATTTAAAAATAGTATAAAAATCAAAATTCTCCTAGCCGGCAAAGACAGCTCTAAAAAAAGCAAAATCACCGCGATTGCTAAGGGAACTTGAAATCTTTCTTCAAAAACAACGTAACGCCTTTCTGCAAACTCTCCTCGGTTAAGAGTTCCAATTTCATGCAAAATATCTTCTACTTCGGTTTCTCCTGGAGTGATGTTCCAATACCTTCCCCCTGCCGTCGTTGCTAGCTGCAGAAGTGATTTGGAATGAAAACTACTGACAATTGGCTGTCCTTTTCTATCCTTCTTATAAAATTGCAGATTCCCATTTTCGTCTTTAATCGGGATTGGCGCCCCTTTTTCTGTACCTACTCCTAATACAAAAAGCCTGGCTCCTGACTGTTTGATTTTTTTTGCTATGACCGCTATTTGATCTTCATGGTCCTCACCATCAGTAATCAAAATAATTACATGCGATGCAGAACTCCCATTGGGATCGGCTGTTTTAATCTCTTCGGCTCCCCGGTCAAGGGCTTTGAGAGCCGTGTCTAAACCCGTACCAATATCGGTTCCTTGGTTCCCGATCACTTTAGGTCCTAGAATTTGAATTCGTTGCCAGACATAGGATAAGTCCGTAGTGAGAGGGCAAACTATCTGTGAGCTTGCAGCAAAAGCAGCAACTCCGACGCGATCTCCTTCGAGTTTATCTAAAATAGACTTAATCAGATGTTTGGCTTTTTTTAAGCGACTAGGAACTACGTCCTCTACTTCCATACTATTGGACACATCGAGGGCAATCATGATGTCAAGGCCCGTCAGCTTAACTACTTCTTGATGAGACCCGAATTGAGGTCGCGCCAAAGCCAGTATTGCAAACCCGAATGCGGATAGCCCTACGATCAGTTTTCTCATCCTTAATTTCGGATCCATTTCAGGAACAAGAAAACTCCAAAGCTTTTTATCCGCAAACTTTTCAAATCGCCTCTGCTTACGCTTTTCATCAAATAGCAGCGCTAGATACACAATCGGCAATATGAGGAGAAGCCATAGCCAGGCCGAAGCAGCAAATTTCACGGCAAAAACCTCCACCATCCGCGTTCGAGGATTTGCTCAATAATTAAGATGAGCCCACCTAATTTAAGAGGTTCCTGAAAAATTTCGTCATATCGAACTTTCTCTTTAGATTTGATTTCACTTCTTTCAAGCTTATCGATTTCTTTAAATACTGTTTCCAAGGTACTTTCATCGGTTACACGATAAAATTTTCCACTTGTTGATTGTGCAATCTGCTTCAAAAGCTCTGGATTCAAAGCATTGTCAAACCACTGGTAGGACGTAATGGTATTTCCAAAAATGCTCTTATGACGGACGGGCATCTTTACTTTACCTTCTCGTCCAATTGCAATCGTATAGACCCGGATTCCAAATCCCTTGGCCAATTCCCCTGCGGTAGCAGGATCTATTTGTCCCAGATTATTGTCGCCATCGGTCAGTAGAATGATAACACGAGTTTTTGCTTTGGAAGACTTGAGATGGCTGACGGCCAGAGCCAGTCCATCGCCAATCGCAGTACCATCTTTAAGTAGGCCAAGAGAGGTTTGATGAAGTGAATGTAAAAGAAGTCCGTAATCCAGTGTAAGGGGGACCATGGTCAAGGGTTCGCCGCTGAAAGTGACAAACCCAATCCGGTCATTTTGCCGCCCTTTAACAAAGCTTTCCAAAGTATCTTTGGCGACATCGATTCGGGACCTCTCAGCCAAGTCTTCGATGGTCATACTTGCAGATACGTCTAAGAGCATAACGATATCAATTCCACTGACCATTCGCTCGGTTTCCCTAAAGCTCGTTTGCGGTCGGGCCAAAGAGAGAATCAAAAGTCCCAGTCCCAGATATTTCAACCCAAGCACGGCTTTAAGGGGATTCTTCAATGAAACGGCATCAGGAATTGAGATAGGAAATCGAACCTTCGGCGGCTTGTTCCTACCTATCCACCAACGGTGGAGAATTGGGATCAAAAGCAAAAGTAATAGAAAAGGCCAGTTACTTATGCGCATGATTTTCAACTCCTAAGGAATTGAGGCCGGAAGAATTTAAGATGACGGGTACTCGTCGCGTAGCCACTACGAACTCTTTCGCCTTTCCTAAAATTTGCGAGGATTCTTCCATCTCTGGAATGTGATCTGTAAATTTAACCAGGTCCAACTTCTCAAACAGAAACGAAATATCTGAAATCACAGATTCACTCGCGATAACGGCGGAAGACTTACGACTCCGAAGGGTCTCAAGCATTTCTCCCGTAGTTGATTCAAGGGCATCAAACTGATATCGGCCTCCTATATATTTTTTTAGAATTTCAGAAATCCTAAAATAATGTCTTTTAAACTCCCCTTTTTCCAAAAGTCCCAGCTCGTGGAGCTTTAAAAAGTCGGATAGAGCGATCTCATCCTCTGATAGAATTTTTTCAGGTTTTTTACGCCGTCTAAGATGCTCCTTGATTCCACGATAGAGACAATAGCTCAGCAAAACTACAAGTATGAGTCCCAATATTCCAGCCAAAATCACAATCCAAAAGGGAAACTGTAGCCCTGCCGGCGGCTGTACATCTTCAGGCTGATCAGGTTTAGGATCCGAGGAACTTATAGCAGATGAAATCTCAACAGAAACTGGGGCAGTTCTACCCACAACCTTTCCGCTAGGATCTTGAAGAGCAAGAGAAGGAAAGATCACCTTTCCTGCTTTTAGAGGAATTACGGCAACAGTGAGGTCCGGTTCGTTCGCTAGAGGCTTTACTTCAACAATCGCCCAACCCTGGTCCTCGAGACTCTCTTGCTTGCTATCAGAAACCGCTTGAAGCCCTGGTGTACTAGCGCCTTTGATTCGAAACAAAAGCTGATCCCCTACTTTGGGGAGCTGGGCTTCTTTAGTTTTTTCAGGAAAGCCTTCCGATGTGACTTCAGGGGCACCTTCGCGAGGAGCAATGACTCGCTCCGTTTCAAATTGTGGCAAAGCCGAAGCCGCGCCTAAATCATTCTCGGCCCTTGCGGAGGCAGAGGACAAAACCATCCATACTGCAGCAATGACGGGAATGACCATTCTAATTTTCATTTTAACGCCTCTTTCGCGAGCGCGCCCGAAAGAAGCGAACCACTGCTTCGCCATAGTCTTCCTTTGTAAGAACCTTGAGAGTTTCCACTCGGCTAGACTTAAAAGCCGATTTTGTTTTAGCTTCAAATTGTTTTTGGTAAGAACTAAACCATTTTTTAAATGCGTAAGATGAAGTATCCACCAACTGCTCCTGCCCTGTCTCAGGGTTGAACAGGAGAATTTGACCAATCTCCGGGATTTCGGCTTCTCTTTCGTCACCCACCGTAACCGCCACAACTTCATGTTTTCTAGAAAGCCTTCGAAGAGCAACTTCATAGCCCTCCGTTATGAAGTCGCTAATGACAAAAATAACTCCGCTATGCTTCATGATCCGGCCCGTGGCGTCTAAAGCTCCAAGTAGATTTGTCCCCTTGCTATGAGACGTATGAACTAGCAACTCGCGAATTACTCTTAGGATATGCTGCCGCCCTTTTTTGGGAGGGATAATAAGCTCCACTTCCCCCGCAAATATCAAAAGCCCTACTTTGTCCCCGGTATGGGAAGCGGCATAGGCTAACATTCCACCGATTTCAGCCGCAATTTCTGATTTTAACTTAGTTGAAGTCCCAAAAGTCTCCGACCCGGAAATATCCACGACCAGGAAAACCGTGAGCTCTCGTTCTTCATCAAATTTTTTAACCAGCGGTTCCTTGGTTCTTGCACTTACATTCCAATTTATATGCCGAACATCATCTCCGGGAACATACTGACGATGTTCCGAAAACTGCACCCCATGCCCTTTGAAATGACTTTTGTACTGACCTGATACAACCGTATCCACCGCCCGGCGTGTTGTAATCTCAATAAGGCGAACTTTGCGTAATAATTCCTCTGATAACATCTTCCTAGGGCACTTCTACGCGTTCTAATATTTTCTTGATGACTTCATCACTATCAACCCCATCCGCTTCGGCTTCAAATGATACCAAAACCCGATGCCTTAATACGTCATATGCGATTGACTTTACATCTTCCGGCGTAACGAAACCTCTGTGATGAATAAAGGCATTGGCTCTGCTGGCTTTGGCCAAAGCCAAGGTCGCTCTGGGTGAAGCTCCCACCTGAATTTGTGGCTTTAACTCCGGTAACCCAAACTTCTCCGGCGTGCGGGTGGCAAAAACAATGGACAAAATATAGTCTTTCAACTTTTCATCCATATAAATGCGGCTACAAATTTCTCTAGCTTCAATAATCGTCTTAGGATGACAAATTCTGTTGGCTCGTGGTGCCACTGCTCCTGACATTCGATTCAAAATGCCCTTTTCCTCGGTCAGCGTGGGGTATCCAATTCGAACTTTAAAGAGGAACCGATCCAACTGTGCTTCAGGTAAGGGATATGTACCTTCTTGCTCAATGGGATTTTGAGTCGCTAAAACCGTGAACAACTCATTCATCGGATAGGTAGTCTCACCAATAGTGACCTGATGCTCTCCCATGGCCTCCAAAAGGGCACTTTGAACTTTAGCCGGTGCACGATTGATTTCGTCCGCCAAAACTAAACTAGTGAAAATTGGTCCTTTTCTTGGGGTAAATTCTCCGGTTTTTTGATTGAAGATCATAGTTCCGACTAAATCTGCTGGGAGCAAATCTGGCGTAAACTGGATTCTCTGAAACTCGGTGTGGATTACATCGGCGAGAGTCTTAATTGTTAGCGTCTTGGCAAGGCCAGGTAACCCTTCCAATAGTACGTGACCTTCACACAAGATCGCTAGCAATAGACGCTCTAGTAGCACCTTTTGCCCTACGATCACCTTCGATGCTTCGTTTAATATAGCATCTACAAATTGACTACGTTCCTTAATCTCTTCCGTTAAAGACTGCACATCAAGTGTCGACATAAAAATCACTATACTATCAATAAGGTCTCTCAGAAAGACTTCGTCGCACCATTATGAAAAAATTTTTCAATCCTTCCGTACGACCACCACTAGTTAAGCGGCTAAGTGTCTCTAATAATTGATAAAATTCTTTAGGATTGTCCTTCTCCAAGATTAGTAATTGATCTAAACTGTGGTCTTTTATTAATACGCTCAGACTCTTTCTAAGCTTCTTGGCGAGTGCAGCATCTTCAGGCGAGGCAGGAAAATCCTCGCCAATATTTCCTGGTCCCCGTTCTTCAAAAAACCGAAGCACAGGGCGAAGTGCGCTTTCTAAATCCAGTTTCTTGTAGGCTTCCAAAGCAAGAACCGTATCCAACCGCTTTCGAACGACCTTTAAAGATTCCCTAGCCTGCTCATCTTCATAAACCGCTTTTAAAATCTCCATAGCATTATGAACCCGAGAAGCGCCGCTATCGCCTGAACTGTCTCCGAGAAAATGACTCAACTGTTCCCGAAGGCGAACCTTTCTTTCAGGATTATTATCTTCATAAGAAACACGGGAAAATGAAGAAAGTGTTTTAGAAGTGAGAATATCCCCTAACAGGTCCACTTCCGGCTTCACCCAAAACTCATGATAATCATTCAAAGACTCGTACGATCTCCACAAGATATTATCCATCAGATCCGCGTGGGTTCTCTCCGCATGAGTAGGCACCCATTCTTCCAGCCGATTGGAGTTGGCCATGAAGTAGAAAATCATCTGCTTCATATTGGCTAGTTCCAAAGGCGTACCCGTATCAATAATGTCAAATACCTGCTGAATCACCTTCCAGATCAATTTATGGTCTGGATCAGAATTCACCAAAGCATTGATTACAGGAAGCATATTAGGAGACGTTCCCGAATGAACAAAAGTTTGGAAAAAATCTCGTAAGGCTGGATCATTTTTCTCAAATTTTTGAACCAGCCGACCCGCTTGCCTTAACATTCCCAAGCGAACTGTCTTCAGGATCACAGACAAATTATTCGAATCACCGGCCTTGGGGTTTCTATATTTTTCAGGAGTTGAGTATTTTACCTCGAAAAACAAATCTCGCAAAACCCTCATCCCTTTGTTCGCGGCTGTCTCCCGAAGTACATCTTTCACCTGCCAAAGGTTATAAAGCTCCCTTTGTATTTTCAGTTTCTCTGGAGTTTTCATGATCAGAGAATTAATCCATCCTGCTGAAGCTTTGGCTTGCGGATCTGGCTGAAGCCCAGGAATATCCTTATGACAGGCGGGTAATACCGGTAAACCTACAAATTTATAGGTTAATTTTTTTAGATTATCGAAACCTGGAAATCCAGGACGGTCCAAGATGTCTTCTACCGCAGCAACTAAAGTACGCGGTGGATGCTTGCTATTAGAATATTTCTTCTGAATCTCAACAGGCCACATGTCCCTTGGCTCATCTCCCCAGGCATCCGCAAGCTCATCAAGGAAATCCAATCCCATGTTTTTAGAGATCGGAAAAGGCGCTACAAAATCCACATTCACAAGCGTGAGCTCCAGCAAATCAAGCGAGTTCACGAGTCGCACGCGAGGAGCTTCTTCTCCTGGATAAAAATAAGTGATCAATCGATAATCGACAGCCCGATCGTAGAGCCATTCCAATAAATACCCGGGCTGGTAATGAAACCGTGTTTTTTCTTCTGCACTATGAAACTCGCCGTCGGGAGGCATACTGAAGTACCGAGTAAAATTCAAAAACGAGCTCAATACCCATTTCTGCGATACGCTCTGCTTTTCTCGAGCTAAGAACTTATGAAATACCGGCTGCAGCAAATCTTGAAGCTCTCTCATTTGCCAGCTTTGTCTTGGGCTACCTTCCTTATTTTGTCCGGCATAAACGAGATCCCAATTCGTGACATTGTTTTGAGCTTCGCTCAGGACCTCATCCACCCGTTTTTCAATTTGACGATTTCTCGTTCCAGGATCGTTTGCAAGAGCTCCGCATTCCTTTGCATCAACCCACTGCCTGATTTGATCGCGATCAAAAGAAGCCAGCGCAGCAGGTAAGTCCACTGATTTTGTAAGGTCTTCGGCTTTCACTGATAGATCAGGTTTAAGCAGGTCATCCATATCGCCTAATAACTTAGGGAAATGATCCTGTGCGATCAACTGAGCTGCATATTTTTCTAACTCTTCCAAGTGGTTCCGCGACTGACTGATTACCGCTCTGGTAACATCCAAAAGAGGCTTAACTAATAATCCAACTCCTGAGCTTTCTATAGGCTGCGGATCCACGGGAGGAGCGTGCTCCAAATTCGGCTCAACTGGCTTACCCAATGAAAAAAGTGAATTCTTAGGCGCAATCCAATAAGGAATCGCATCCAATAGACGGAAAAATCTGCCATCGTCCATCGAAGACATCCAGCCATCAAGCAGATAGTTTATCTCTGTCTTGTTGAGTTTATTCTCAGGATCGTTAGGACTCAAAATCAAGTTCTTTGCCTGGTTAATTTGATACTTTAAAAACGACTCACCCTGTTCAGTTCTTTGCAGACTCAAAAAATTGATCGCATCAGAAACATCATTGTTATTGCCGCTCCCGTTTTGGCACCTAATAAAATGGTTTAACTGAATGTCAAATG
>JBDSKY010000470.1:0-4029 GCA_039916675.1 Bdellovibrionia bacterium | reverse complement strand
AGTTTTCCGCTCTGTGGACACCGGCTAATCAGTCCTAAAGTGGTAGTGGACAGTGCTTGTGTTGCTCAAACCTTCTCATATCCCTTCGAGAGGATGTCGGATTCTTTGCGAACCTTTGAGCGCAAAGGATACGCACTACTTGGCGCCTCAGCGAGGAATACTTTATTTTAGTATTCGGTTCTGGGGCAAACTCTTGGGGACCGGAGCCGTGCGGCTTCGGCTTGGTCTAGCAGAGACCGGGATTCTCAACCGCACACTATTTAAGAAAGGAAAGTGGCTCCCCCTCGGTATAAATGCCGGGGTTTCCGCCACGGGAAATTAGATGATTCAGCGAGTCTTGTTGACGAGAAGTAGTTTGACGTTTTTAAGTTTTTGTTTGGCCGTTTCGGTTTTGGATGGTGTGAAAGAAGCTTCCGCTTTGGATCTTACTGCACCTTTCTATTTGGAAAATCCTCTAGTGCTCCCTCCGGGCGTTAGGAATCCGCGATTCGCCAATATTTTTATGTCCGTAGATTCTAAATTTAATGGTGCCGGCGTATCGGAGCCTTTGGGAAATCCATTGAATAAAAGAATTAAATGGAGCGAGATTGTAGATGTCCAGAAGCGACCTTCTGACAGAAGCATGATCAGGTCAGCCTTGAACGACCTCGGCTTAGATTATGATGGAAGCCCTGGATCATCAACAGGTGCTGTAAATACGTATTTTAATGTAAAAGCTCCTGTTTTTGCAGCGGGCATTACAGAGAACTTCACCCTTGCCGTCGCAATTCCTGTGGTGAGTGTCGCTATAAGCGCAGACACAGGCTTTATCAAATCTCCTGATGGTCAGGCCTTCACTACTAAATTATGCACGCTCAGCGTGGATGAATGTAATGCAGCAGCCAGAAAATTAAATAATCCAGTGAATGAGAAAATGGCCAATTTTGGCTATTCTCCCATTGAATCAAAAACATTTTCTAATATCGGCGATATTCAAATAGTCGGCAAATATGTCTTACATAAAGACGAAGAAAATATGCTTACTTTGAAATCCACCGTCGTATTGCCGACGGGAGTGGGGCCGAATGCAGATTTCGCTTTGGATGTTCCGACCGGAGATGCTCGATTGCAACTAGGTGAGACTTTGGTTTACGGCCGCGAATTGGGCTATGATTTTCGGGTGAATGCCTATACTGGATTTATGGCATTAATGCCAAACGGAATTGAAAAGCGAATTCCTACGGCAGTCGGCGATCCCATCTCAAAGGATAAAGAATTTTTAACTCGAAATATGGGAGCATCCTTTGCCGCGGGAACGTCGGTAAACCATCTATTTCCTTCAATTGGGTTAGTAACAGCAGCGGGTTATAATTTCCAGTTTATGAGCAAGCCTAGTTACTCCGTGGGAGCTTATTCACCTGAAAGGTATAGCTACTTAGAAGATCTTACTCCGGCAGAAGGTCTACATAGCGCTACGCTTATGGCTGGGTTTTCAACAGTTGAATGGTACCATGCGAAAAAGTTTGTTTACCCTTTCCAAGCTAACTTTGTTTTGAGTCACCCATTTTTAGGTCACAACGTAACTACAAACGACGTTTTTTCTGGAGAGCTCGTATTATTTTTCTAGCTTGATGAGAGCTTAAAAGGACATATTACCAATGAAATATTTAAATAATCAGTCTTCGACCTGGTTTTCAGTGATTGCACTTTCTGTTCTAGGATTAAATACCGGCTGTGATGTAAAAACAGCCGTTGCTCCTCGTAATGATGTGCAGGTTACCCAGTCAAAAAGTTTTCCACTCCGGAGTTCTACGGAGGAGCCTGCAGCAGCCCATTTTGTCAATAATCGACTTTTTCTTTGGAAAGAGGATGAGACTCCAGAGCAAATGTCTCGAGTATTGGCGATTGATACCTGGATGGATGATCATGATCTACAAGCCGGTAAGTTGAACGCAGAACTAGCTCAGATCGAAGAAAAGTTGGCACCGCTCGACGGTGCAATGAAGAAGAAGAACTTAGAGCTAAACACAGCCAAAAATAATATCAATAGAAAGAATTCCGAAATTCTTAAGACTGAGAAGACATTATTGGCTCTTCAAGAATCCTTAAGGGACGCTAGCGATAGACAGCCTCCAGATACGTCCTTATTGGAAGGCTTAAAAAGCCAGATGAAGGCAGCTGAAGACAAGAAATTGACCCTTCAACAAGATATTATCAAGCTGGACGCGGACCGTAGCGCAGCTGAAATTGAATTAGCCCAATTGAGACAGAATCCAGATTTGATCGAAAGAGATAAACTGAAGGCTGCTCGTGTAGCCGATCAGGACTTGGGAGAAAGGCAAACAGCTGAAATCGCTGGGCTGGTCGAATGGTATGATTCTCCTCCTTCGTCAGTTTTCTTCTCGATTGAGCAAGACGGTAATGTCAAAGCAAGTATTGATAACTGGGTATTAGAGAAGGGGGGTGAGCCGTTAAGCTTTACCTCTACTCCTCCTGAGGGTGAAAAACCGACTATCATCAATGCAAAGTATGAGGAATTGGGCGGAGTATTCCAATTTACCGTGCTCGTGTATGTCGATCTAGAGCAGTCTCAAGTCATGGAGAAATATTCATTTAGAGTTGCTAGGTTAAAGTATGAAGCCGTCGATGGAAGAGTCTACCTAGCAGGTAAGTTTATCAGAACTCGCTACTACTCAGATGGTAGCACTGAAGTTCGTGATGGATTCGCAAAACTCATTGACAGGAATAATTAACTCAGAGCATTTTGCTTTGAATGACTAAAGAGTATAAGTATCCAGGGTTTTTCCTTAGGGTAGTAGCAAGCCTAATCGATGGCATACTGCTAGACGTAGGGGCATGCGCATTTGTTCTGCTGTGCCTAGGCGTGGTATTTTGGGTTAAAACCCTTTTGTCCCTAAATGACGGAAACTCTGGATACTTTCTATCTTCTTATTCTGGAGAAGGCTTTTCATTAGGAGGTGTCGATCCATTTTTGCTCCAGCTAGTGCTAGTAGCAAGTCGGTTGATTCTTTCTTTTCTCTATTTTGGATGGGGTACTTTTCGATATGGAACTACTTTGGGGAAGAGATGTTTCAGGATTTATGTTGTCTCTCGGTCCACCTATTCGCCTCTTACCTTAAGGCAATCTCTGCATAGATGGTTAAGTTACTTCGTTTCTTATGCCGTACCTATAGGGGGCGGTTTTGTTTTCGCTCTATTTCATTCCCAAAAACGTGCGCTGCATGATTTAATGGCAGATACTATTTGTATTATTACGCCATTTGGGGGGGAACTTTATGGGTGTGTACACGAGGTTTAAAAAAGCTCACGATGGTCTCAGGCTTTTAGTTGAGCTACTTGAAACAACGCCTGGGAGCCGTCGGCAGAAAATGATTGATGTGGGCATGGAGGAAGACCCTGAGTACACTCAAAAGGCCCTTCAATGTATGTTTACCTTCAAAGATATTATGACTCTGCCTGATTTTGAACTGACTCAAGTGATCAGCGAAACCAATCCTGAACTTGTAGGGTATGCAATTCAGTCGGCAGACGAGGAAGTTAAAATGAGATTCTTGCGACTGACCCCTCCTAAGATGTTAGGTGCAATTCGAGAAGCCGTGGAATTGCCTGCTACACCTTTGCAGATGAGCGGTGCTCAAGTTAAAATGGTCCAAGCGACTAGAAAACTTGAAAAAAGGGGAATTGTTAAAACAAAGAGAATCCCTAGTTAGTATTGAGAGCACTGCTCCCTTAAGTCGCGCTTTGTGCGGCGGGCTTGTTCATCCCTTGAGTATGATTTAAAATCGGCGTACAATCTTAAATCATGTACCAAAGAACCATTAAATTACCGAAATCTAACAGTTTTTTCCTTTTCGGAGCGCGAGGAACCGGCAAATCAACCCTTCTTAAGGAGCGTTTGAGCCTTCGTAGCGAGCTTCATATTGACCTGTTAAACCCAGAACAGGAAGGTAGGCTGCAGGCTAGACCCATCGCGTTAGCCGAACTCTTAGACCAAGAGTATCAAGGCAAATCAACTCAAGAGTGGGTCAT
>JBDSKY010000469.1:0-2707 GCA_039916675.1 Bdellovibrionia bacterium | reverse complement strand
CTCTTGGGCCGCAAGATTGGAAAGACTCACGGCATAGATAGTAATCGCAGCTTCCTAAAAGTTGATTGCAAGGGGTAGGTGAGGAAGGAAGCAAGTTCTGGAGTGTAGGATTTCCGCTTGCGTGATTTTTTAAAGGCGGTAGCCATGAAATTACGGCCATGATTGAGAAGAATCTTATCAACCTGCAGAGTGCCGAAATTTTTTTGGTTGGGTCTGCCCATATTCTTAACATCAGGAGTGTCTATCATAGCCGCTAGGTTCTGAAACGTTTTTAGGACTGGTTGAATTGAAAAATAATGTAAGTCAGTAGACGTCTATTTCGAGCGTGCTTTAGGTAGAGCTATCTTTATGAATTTATTGAATAAATTATTTGCATTTTTAAGCGGAATTTCTTTTTCAAAACACCGCATTTGTTAAATTTTAATGGTATAATATTTAAAAAGGAGCTTGAAAATAGTTATGCGTTATTCAAATGGATTAATCGGTATCTTGGCGGTTTCAGGTCTTATTTTGGTTTCCCCTTTAGACGTGAAGGCTCGACCCATGACTGCCATGCGGCCCATGACTGCCATGCGACCCATGACTGGCATGCGGCCGGCAGTTCCTATGCGACCTATTACCCCAGTACGAACAATAAAACCGGCATCCGCAAGGCCGGCATCCGCAAATAAAGTGGCACCTGCCTCTACTTTAATATCCAGGACCACCCATGCCCCCGCTCATCCGCATCAAGTTGGGGGAAAGGCCTCTACTCCTGAGAATAAGGAGCATCCCGGCAGGACCTTGGAGCAATCTCATGTTCGTATGTCATCCGGGGGGAATACTATTCATCATACCTACAATAATCCTGACCGATCTATTACGCGCGAAGTTCATACTCATCAATAAACCTCCCCAAATTTAGAATAATAACTGCTATTTGAATTGATGCGGTCGGTCAAAGGTGTTAGGGAGAGAAATGTTCTCTTTCAGCAGTAATTTCGGGAAGATCGCAATATTATTTTTCCTCTTCACACTTCCAGCTTCGGCAGAAATAGACCATCGGAAGTTAAAGGGGATCCAAAAACTGACTCGTCCAGAGTATCAATTCCTCTCACCCGTCTACGGTTTCGGAGTCCTTAAAAAAGGGATTTTGGAGAACCTCTATTTCTACGGGCCTCAAGAGGATAAAACAGTACAGCTAATCCGCTTGATGTTTCATAGTGTTGACCAGATTACTTTTGTAGCTACCCATCTTCCTACTAAAGTTGCTACTTACTTGGACACGTATGCAATAGGGGTTCTGTTGAGGCTCTCTCTCAGTCTCACCGATGATTCATCCCATCAAGATCACGAAAGTCGTTTTTTAAAGGCAATTCATAAGGCAATTGGTTTGGACGATGAGGAACTGACAAGAGAACGATTTAAAGGAAAAGAAAGGCAACTGCTTCGAAAGGGAAGTAAAGAGTTCGTGGCGACTCTTTTAGGGGCTTTTGATGAAACCTTGGGCCCAAGTCGGAAATATCCTGCTCATTTCGTAGAACATGTTCTTTTGGGCCTTTTCTGGAAAAAAGCTAAAAATGAGAAAAGTGAATTCATCCATTTGTTGGCTGAAATTCCACAGGCATTAGCTTATGAGAAAGAGGACTTCCTTTTCAACTCAGGGTGGTCTGAAGACAACTATACAGTTGATGACTATAATGAGAACGTCTCAAAGTATAAAAAACTCAATTTCCCAACACTGGCGACAAGTCCCCTTTTAAATAATCCCGAAGTGGCCGCTTATCTGGCCTATTCATATAAAGTTTGGGACAATTTTCTCCCTCCCATTTTTGAATACGAAAATGCTGAACTTACGCTTGACGACGGAACGGTCGAAGACTTTTATGATTGCGGCGAAACCTCGGTAAGAAATTTCTTAAATATTGTTTTAAAAAATTCGGAAACACAGAGCCTGGATACGAGGTTTCTCAGGGCACCAGCCGATGCGTGGAATCTGACTATTTCACCTGCTCTCATAGACTTCTATGAGAGAAATAGTAGTCTAAGTGGTTTCGGTTCTGCGGAGCTTCACCATCAATGGGCAAATGTAGTCTCGCAGCTTCCTGGAGTCTCTTATAGACAGCCTTCTGGAAAACCGGTCTGCAATATTACTAATGGCTTCAAAAGCGTTATGAAGGTATTTGAAAACCTAATTTTCTCGACCGATCATAAATTTGCATCCCTTTCTGCTGAGAAGCAGTTGGACCAAATTGTTCAGTTTTTTTCGCGCCCCGACTTTGAACTGAGTTGGGACTTGGTAGGTATGAATCGTGAAGAAATTTCGCTAAATGTAGGATTTGAAGTGAGGTTCTTTATAAATCAGCTCCCTTGCTTCACGTGGAAATTTAATCCAGGGCATTTTATTGTATCTCCGATTTCAAGTACCCGCTCTGATTGGCGGAAGGAATTGTCTATTATATTAGCAAATGAATATTCGGAAATGCTTACTGCAAAGGCTGATCAAGGTTCTGGTTCTTTTACTCATTTGACACAAGTTTCGTGGTTTGTATTTGAAGAGACCTTAGGATCTGTCATCTCAAAATTAAAAAATTCCCTCTTGTCGAATTCGGAGCTTCAATATCTGTTTTGGAGCATTCCATTGAAAGCTAATCAGGCAAAACTGTATGCAATTCAAACCGTTATTTCAAATAGGTGGGATAGTCTGTATCCCACATCTATTAAGCTG
>JBDSKY010000468.1:0-6221 GCA_039916675.1 Bdellovibrionia bacterium | reverse complement strand
AACTCTCGGCGCAACGAATGCAAAGACGAGTGGGTGATTATGGGGGACGAGAGGCAGCAATTCTTAAAGAGTGCACCGAGACCATTATCAAACATACGGATGAACTGAAGGAGATGGTGAATGAGTTTTCCAATTTTGCCAGATTTCCCGAGGCTTCTCCTGCTCCGCATGATTTGAACAGTGCTCTCAGTGAGGTAATTACCCTTTATCGACAAGCTCATTCTGAGATTCATTTTTCCACTGAACTCGAACTGAAAATGCCAATATTTGAATTTGATCGTGATCAGATAAAAAGGGTGATCATTAATCTATTTGACAATGCAGTTGCTGCACTGAGTTGTCTGTCTGCTTCCAGTATAAAACGAATTCGCATTGCTAGTCATTATAATGAACAGTTACAAATGGCCGTTATCGAAGTAGAAGATAATGGTTTGGGAATGACAGAGGAAGTGAAAGCTCGAGTATTTGAGCCCTATTTTTCGACAAAATCCGAAGGTACGGGTTTAGGACTCTCTATTGCAAAGCGAATCGTAAATGATCACGATGGTTTTATTCGAGTTCGCTCAGCTCCCGGCGAGGGAACGCAATTTTTGATAGAGATTCCCACAGCCAGATTGAGCAATTTTCGCCAAGGAGTACGAAGATATGGTGTCACGCAAAGTATTAGTCATTGATGATGAAGCCTCTATTCGCCAGTCGCTGACTGGCGCACTCAACGATGAAGGTTATCAAGTATTGGTCGCGGCCTCAGGTAAAGAAGGAATCGAGGCAGTTCGATCCCTCAGGCCCGATGTTGTACTCTTGGATATTTGGATGCCGGATTTAGATGGAATTGAAACTTTGAGACTAATTAAATCTGAATGGTCAGATCAAATTGTCATTATGATGTCGGGCCACGGCAATATTGAAACTGCCGTTAAAGCCACGAAACTAGGAGCTTTTGATTTTATAGAAAAACCGCTTTCTTTGGAAAGACTTTTAGTTCTTTTACAAAATGTTTCGAATGTGCAGGATCTTGCTCGTGAAAATCAGGCTTTACGGAAACACCTTCAAAAAAATAGATTATTGCTAGGGGAGAGTTTAGCTATAAGGCAAATTCAGGATTTGATTCGGCGAGTGGCTCCTACTACCGGATCGGTTCTCGTTACTGGAGAGAACGGTACTGGAAAAGAATTAGTTGTTCAGAGCATCCATAGCCTTTCGCCACGTTTCAATAAGCCATTTGTAGAAGTAAATTGTGCAGCTATACCGGAAGAATTAATTGAGAGTGAGCTTTTTGGCCACGAGAAAGGGGCTTTTACAGGGGCTACTCAGTTACGGCGCGGAAAATTTGACCTAGCTCATGGAGGCACTCTTTTTTTAGATGAAATTGGGGACATGTCTTTAAAAACCCAAGCCAAGATATTAAGGATTCTTCAAGAGCAGAAATTTGAACGGGTAGGTGGATCCCAGACGATTTCAGTGGATGTTCGTATCATTGCCGCTACCAATAAGGACTTGCGCCTGGAGATACTAAACGGAAATTTTCGTGAGGATCTTTTTTATCGGCTTAATGTAATTGCCTTTGTTGTCCCACCTCTGCGAGATCGTAATGAAGATATCCCTTTACTCACCCAGCATTTTCTCAAAGAATTCTGTGCAGCACACGGTCGCACAATTAGAGATTTGTCTCCCGAAGCCGCTCAAGTGTTAAATGCTTACCCATGGCCCGGCAATGTTCGCGAACTAAAGAACTTGATTGAAAGAGTAGTTATTTTGACACCCGAAACGGAAGAGGGAAAGACTATCACCGCCGCTCACCTGTTAGATCACCTTCAGGATGATGCTTTCAGTCTAAGAATGAGGGAAGAGGGGGCGTTGGATTTCTCTTCAGGCCGAGCCGAGGGTCAAGTGGAAACGGGTAAAAACCTGAGGGTTGCACGCCAGGAATTCGAGAAAACGTTTATTTTGAAGACGCTTAAAAAAAATGAATGGAATATTTCAAAAACGGCGCAAGTATTGGGCATCGAGAGAAGCCACTTGCATCGCAAGATCAAGTCTTATGGCATAGAAACTTAGCTAATATGCTTCTGTTTTTCCCGTTGCATCAATTGCCAAATTTTTATTTGCCGAACTACTCGTGATGCACCTTCTAAAAGTGAGATAATCACCCCATGAATTCCATCTTTAAAAGCGCCATAATAAAATAAGCTTTTTAAAAAGTGAGCGGGAAAGGCCATCGCCAATCGAAAAAGGTTTGTTCGTTGTCCTTGATCGTAACGATCTTTGGCTTCGATTGACGTATATTTGTTCAGTTTTTCCACATAGCGTTCGATCGAAAGATCTGCTCGATGTAAAAGGGGTTCGTGAATTTCCCCAGGAGCATTTGGAAATACTGGATATTCGTGTACTTCGTTGACATATTTGACGCCGATGCGATTAAAAAATCTGTCTTGATAGCTAGGATTCCACATTCCATGGAGGATGAGCCGGCCCATGAAGAATTCCTGCCTTCGTACTTTGTAGGCAGTCTTATCGGGTCCTGCTTCCTGATTGAGTAAGGCCTGTATCCGGTCAGCAAGTTCAGGAGAACACTCCTCATCTGCATCAATTGAGAGAATCCAGTTATTTTTAGCCTGGCTAAGAGTGAAATTGCGCTGAGCTTTGAAGCCAGGCCAAGCTTTTTGAATAAAAACCATCTTCGAAGCCCAAGGTTGGATCGGGTCAATGCAAATTTCGCGCGTTTTGTCTGTGCTATTTGCGTCTACAACAAGAATTTCGTCTGCCCAGAGAAGGCTCCTTAGGCAAGTTGCGATTTTTCTCTCTTCATTCAAGGTGATGATTACGGCAGTCAAAGGGATTAAGTTCATAGTGAGCTACTATTAGTACTCTAGTTTTTCAGGATTCTAAAGCAGACTTGCAGCTAAGCTCGAGCCAGCGTATGGTAGCCCGATTATGGCAGAGAAAATTACCCCCCGTTCAGAAGACTTTTCACAATGGTATCAAGATGTTGTGCTTCAAGCACGCCTCGCGGATTATAGTCCAGTCAAGGGTTGTATGGTTATACGACCCAATGGATACTCAATTTGGGAGCAGATTCAGAAGGACTTGGACCGGCGAATTAAGGAAACGGGAGTAAGAAATGCTTACTTCCCGATTTTCATTCCGGAGAGTTTTCTAAAAAAAGAGGCAGAACATGTCGAAGGGTTTGCTCCTCAGTGCGCCGTAGTAACTTATGCCGGCTCTAAGGACTTAGAAGAGAAGCTCATCATCCGCCCAACATCTGAGACCATCATTAATAGCATGTTTGCTAAATGGATTCAGTCCTACCGCGATCTGCCTTTAATGATCAATCAGTGGGCCAACGTAGTACGTTGGGAAATGCGGACGCGCCTGTTTTTGAGGACAACAGAGTTTTTGTGGCAAGAGGGCCACACCTGTCATTCCACAGCTGAAGAAGCTGAAGCTAAATCTCGTCAAATGTTGAAAGTTTATACGGATTTTGCCGAAGAAATTTTGGCCATGCCAGTTTTGGCGGGACAGAAAAGTGAGAGCGAGAAATTTGCGGGTGCGCTGAGAACTTATTCGATCGAAGCCATGATGCAAGATAAGAAAGCCCTTCAAGCCGGGACCTCTCATAATCTTTCCTCCAATTTTGCCAAGGCTTTCAATACCGCATTTTTAGATAAAGACGGCAAGCAGAAGCTCGTTCATCAGAGCAGTTGGGGAGTCTCCACCCGGCTTATTGGTGGCATGATTATGACTCACTCAGATGATAAAGGCTTAGTTTTGCCACCGCGGTTAGCCGAGACTCATGTCGTGATTATCCCTATCCTTTCCAATGCCTCCTTAAAGGCTTCGGTCTTGGAAGCGGCACAGAAGTTATCAGAAGCAATTCAGCAGGTAGGCCAGAAGTCTGACCTGCCTTATAAGGTAGGAGTTCATCTCGATCAGGATGATACCAAGCAGCCAGGATGGAAATTCCATGAATACGAGCTTTTGGGAATTCCAATCAGAATTGAATTAGGGCCTCGCGATCTAGAAAAAGGCCAGGTGGTCCTGACTCGAAGAGATACAGGCGTAAAAGCCTTTCTTCCGATAGCATCGGTCCCCGGCCATGTCACCGCTTTGTTAGCAACTATTCAAAAAGAATTGCTCGAGAAAGCCCGTTCGTTCAGGGATGCCAATACAATTCGCGTCGAGAACTACGCCGAATTTACCAAGCTCCTCGATGAAAAGGGTGGGTTCTTTATTGCTCCTTGGTGCCAGAGTAAGGATTGTGAATCGAAAGTAAAAGAGGAAACTAAGGCGACTATTCGCTGCCTTCCGCTGGATGAAAGTTTTCAGCCTTTTCACGAAGCAGGGAAGTGCTTGTTTTGTGAAAGCGGCGGGGATAATAATGTGCGCGCAGTTTTTGCTAGAAGTTACTAGATGTTTCATCAAAGAAGTCTAGTAAGGAATTAAAAAAAGGATTTACTAAGGAGCTTTTAAAAGATGACGTTAACTAAGAATCATCCTCCGACTGAGCTGATTGTTGCTCTTGATTTTCCTCGTTCCGAGCAGGCTTTTCTGTGTGTGGACAAGCTTCGGGGTTTGCCGCTTATTTATAAGGTTGGACTTGAGCTTTTTATGAGTGGCGGCGCTGATCTGGTTAGAGAGATGGTTCACCGCAAGAATCGGGTTTTTTTAGATTTGAAATTTCACGATATTCCGCAGACTGTTGCTCGAGCGGCCAAACAAGCGGCTCTTCTACAGGTAGAGATGTTCACTCTGCATTTAGCAGGGGGAGGGGCAATGGTGCGTGCGGTTGCTCAAGAGCTGTCTGATATTCCTGCACTTAAGCCTAAGATTTTGGGTGTGAGTGTTTTAACTTCGTTTGATGATGTTCGGTGGGCAGAAGTAACAAAAGCTCTTACCGGACATGCTGTCGAGGCCTCTGCTTCTGTAACTGGTATTGTAGATTTTGCGCAATCCTGGGGTGCTGATGGAGTAGTTTGTTCAGTAATGGAGTTAGCGGAAATTCGAAATCGATTTCCCAATATTTATACAGTGGTGCCTGGAATTAGACCGGAAGGTTCTGATCTGAATGACCAGGCTCGTGTTACTACTCCAGCTCGCGCTAAAGCGCTTGGGGCAAGTGCGATCGTAGTGGGACGCCCTATTACGGGGGCTGATGACCCGAGGGCAGCCGCAGAAATGATCTTAAAAGAACTGGAATAAGCCCAGGAGCGGTCACCTTCTGTTTACTCTCGGCTCAAATTATGCGATTTCTGACGCTATGCCACTTGTTTTAAAAAATCCCCATAGTGTATTAGCTGTTTTAGAAACCCGACCTCAAGATGTTCTTCAGGTCACTGTGCCTCCCAAGGCATCCAATGAGTTTTGGGAAAAGGTCGCAAGACAGGCCAAAGACCTCCGAATTCCTGTAGTTTCTTCAGGCCAGAAGGGCGCTCCTCAAAAAGGCGGACCGCAGAAGGGGCCTCGTCCTGTCGTGCGAGGTGCTCCGCAAGAGGAAAGCACTAGAATGGGAAGTGCTGAGGCTAGTGTCCGCGAAAGGTCTCCTCTTTCGAGCGAAGAGATTTTCAAAGGGGCTAGAGATCGGGCGGGTGGAACGGGGCTTTGGTTGGCACTGGATTGCTTGCAAGATCCCCATAATGTGGGTGCAGTTTTTCGGGCGGCTGCTTTTTTCGGAGTTCAGGGCATTATAATGACCCAAGAGCGTTCAGCGCCGTTAACTTCCACTGTCTACGATGTTGCTTCAGGCGGGGTAGAATACATCCCGTTTGCGGCGCAGACTAATCTTCAGCAAGGCTTTGAAATTGCAAAGGAAGCCGGACTTTGGATATTGGGAACGTCAGAGCATGCTCATGATGACATTAAGACCGTTTCTCGGGATCGACCATGGCTTTTGGTACTTGGAAACGAAGAGAAAGGCATGCGCCGATTAACCGAAGAGACTTGCGATGTATTGTGTAAAGTTTCCGGAGTGGGGAAAGTTACCTCATTAAATGTCTCTGTAGCTGCTGGAATTCTAATTTCTCGCCTTACTGGTAAGTAGAATCAGTCTTTTTAAAGAAAAAAAATATTAGACGCACGATGGACGTTGACTTTTTTCCAAAAGGGTGGAATTTTGCACACCTCATGTCGGCGAAAGCCAAATGGGTCAGTTCGTCTATTTTTGGAAACTTTGTGCTGGAGTAGCTCAGTTGGTAGAGCAGCGGTTTTGTAAACCGCAGGTCACG
>JBDSKY010000467.1:0-3794 GCA_039916675.1 Bdellovibrionia bacterium | reverse complement strand
GATTCACTCCCATTTGGCCGAAAACCCGCCCCTTCTCCACGAAAAGGCCCCCAATTTCCCCGTGGCGTTGGGAAAGATCGTCATGATGCTATTGGAGAAGACTCCTGAAGACCGATACCAAACGATCTACGGCGTTTTAAAAGATCTCGAATATTGCAAAAAGGAACTCTCTCGCGGAAAGAAAATGGATTCTTTCGAGCCGGGCCAATTTGACTTCACGGACCGTCTCGAGGTTCCTCAGAAACTTTACGGACGTGAAAACGAAACTCGGACTATTTTGAATACCTTCGAAAAATGCTGCACGGGGACGGTGGAGTTGGTTCTTGTTTCCGGATTTTCGGGGATAGGTAAAACAGAGCTGGTTCGGGAGGTTCTGAAACCACTAGCTCGGGAACGGGGACACTTTATTGCCGGAAAGTTCGAACTTCTAAAAAAGGATATCCCCTATTTTGCGATTGCTCAGGCGTTGGACGGTTGGGTAGACCAAGTTTTGCAGGAGTCCGAAGCTCAGCTGGAAAACTGGAAGCTAGCCATTCAGAATTCATTGGGAAATAGCGTGAATTGGCTGACCAGCGTGGCGCCCAGCCTGGAACTGATCGTAGGAAAACAGCCTTCTATGCCCGCCCTTTCGCCCGCGGAAATGCAGGTGTCACTTGGCGATTCAATTCGGAACTTCATGTATGTTTTGGCAACAAAGGAACATCCGCTGGTCATGTTTTTGGATGACTGCCAGTGGACTGACTCCGCAAGTATTTCTCTGATCAAGGCTCTGCTCGCCAGTAAAGCTGGAGGATATTTTTGCTTCGTGGCTTCTTATCGAAGCAATGAGGTGAGTCCGGCCCATCCGTTTTTTCAATCCATTTCAGAGGTTAAAAAGGGGGGAGTTTGCCCGACTGAGATCAATTTGGACTCAATTTCCCAGAAAAGTATCAGTGAGTTATTACGAGACACATTTAGAAATCGTATTAACAACTCGGAGGAATCGCTGCTCGAACTTTCGAGTGTAGTTTACAGAAGAACCAAAGGAAACCCGTTTTTTATTAGACAGATTTTGAAGGATTTCTACGGCAAAGGAGGGCTTCACTTTGATTACGAAAAAGGTTGGGGGTGGGATTTCGGAATCATTGACAACTTGAATGTACGTTCTGACGTTGCTGAGTTTCTTTTGGATCGGTTGAACGTATTGAAACAAGGCACCCGGGAGACTTTAAAAAGGGCTGCATTGATTGGAAATACCTTCACAGTTGAGAAAATCAGATTAATTTCCAAGGATAGCCCAAAAGATATCTTTCATCACTTACGGCTCGCCATGGAAGAAGGTTTTGTGGAGAGGATAGGGGCTACCTTTAAATTCGGGCATGATAAGTTGAAAGAAGCTTCTTACGCGCTTTGGCGGGAAGAAGAGGCCGCTGAAGTCCACTTTGATCTGGGATTGAAGATCTATCAAGGAGCAGTCCTGGCGCATAAAGATCCTATGGGTGATGAGAGTGCTATAGAGATCATCAATCATTGGAAATCTTCTGGTTCCGTGATGCGAGCACAAAGTGCGGATCAAAAAAAGGTGTTTGTCGCTTTGAGCGTTCAGGCTGCTCAAAAAGCCAAGAATTGTTTTGCATTTGAGGCCGCTGAAAAGTTCCTGGAGGTATCCGCAGAGTTTCTACCGGATATCCAGGATGAAAGTATTTTGAGCAATCATCTTTTGTTGCGTCTGGAAATCATTGCTTACTTGGCCAAATATGATGCTTTTGAGGCCTACTTTCGGGATTATTTGTCGATTGTGACTGACCCTATTGCTCGCGGGAAAGCTTACAAGATCAGAGTGTATGTTTTGAATTCCACAAGTCGCTTTGAGGAGTGTGTACAGTACGTTTCCGATGTTTTGCGTGAATTCGGATTGGCATTTCCTAAAAAAGCGACTCAGTTTCACGTATTGCTGGAAATAATAAAATCGATCCAAAGCTTTTCCAAGAGCGGACTCCAGAGATTTGCTCAGATTCCGGTCATGACGGATGAGACAAAAAAGGTCGCATTGGATATTGTTTCTGAGAGCTTTGAAGCAGTCTATTTTGTCTCTAAGAATTTGATGGGAGTGTGGGCATTTAAAGTTGCTAGGTTATGTTTTAGATACGGAGGAGTCAAGGGTCTCCCGTTCTCGCTTTCGATTATTTGTATTATTATTGGGGCGGGTTTAAAGAATTTTAGGTGGGCTGCCGAAATTGCCCGAACGGGAAGAAAACTGGCGAAGAATTTTGATCTAAATAGCCTAAGTTGCAGGACTGAGGGTATGTTTGAGTCAACCACAGACGTGTTTGTAATGGAGCCTGAGCAGTATTTTGAGGCAAGCAAACTCTGTCTCCGCTATGCTTTGGAAACCGGAGATCGCGATTTTCTTGGATGGACCCTCACCGTTCACTTGAGTTTACCGTACTATACCTCTCGGCCGATCAACGAAATGGTGACGGAGAAAATTCTTGATTTGGCAAAAATGGTGGGTAGCTACCCTGGATTAGTGTCGAATAATGTAAAGCTACATTTACAATTTTATCAAAATCTACATCAGACCAATATTCCAAACGTGATTGATGGCAGTTTCCTGAGTCGAAATGACGCTGAGAAATACGTCAGCGATCATCCGGAAGGAAATTTTCCAGGATTTTTTTATGGCTTTGAATGTGCTTTCTTTTACTTTTTCGATCATGAAGAAGAAGCGATCAGGACATCTTATTTAGCTAAGAAATATATTATTGAGAACCCTATTGGTCCGTTACAAAATTTTGCTGAGTTTTTCATTGGCTTGAATTTGGAAAAGTCAATTCGGATCGCAGAATTACGAAAGGATAGGAAGGCGAAGAAGAGGGCGCTTAAGGTTCTGAAATCCGTCATTGCGGACTTTAAAGCCTGGGAAGCTCGGGCGAATCCCAATCTTTTTCGGGCAAGACACCTTCTACTCAAGGGGGTTTGGGCCAAAGTTCACGGGAAAAATCCGACACCATTTTACGTTTCAGGAATTCGGGAGGCGAAACGCCTGAAATATCTAGGGATTGAGGCTATTGGCTGGAAGCTGAGGGCGGAATGGGAATCCTCTCATGGCGACCCTCAAACCGGGGAAATTTTTATACGGCAGGCGATCGAAATTTTTAAGAAATGGGGAGCTCATTCTATCGTGAGTCACCTCATCAAAAAGCACGGTAGCCAGCCCAGTTCTTCTCAAGTCGTGCCACTGAATTCATCGGCCTTAGATCTCCAGAGCATGATGAAAGCCTCTATTTCACTATTTGAGGAAGTTGAACTTGACCGGCTTCATAATCGGTTGATTCGCGTGGTTATGGAAAACGCAGGGGCTCAGGAATGTTGGATTTTTCATAAAATAAAAGACGAATGGCGACTTGCAACGTATTCTAAACATAATAACGCGATTGCCACGGAATCCACACTTGAAAAATACAGAAATAAGAGGATAGCTGAAATCAAGGAGGTTTCTCAAAAAGTAATCGAGTATGTCATTCGATCGCAAAAGCCCATCATCACCGAAGACACTCTCCATTCGTTTATTGATCCTGATTTCGCTCGCACCTATGAAGTTAAGTCCCTTCTGTGTATTCCGATTTTGAGTAAAAGCCAGGTTATTGCGATATTGTATTTGGAGCACAAGAATCTCCCTGGCGCTTTTACGCAGGCTCGGGTCTATGCCCTGACGCTATTAGGGGGGCAGATGGCTGTTTCGCTGGAAAATGCAGCGCTGTATTCGAAATTGAAGGCTCAGATGGCCGAGATTGAGCTGAAGGATCGCAAGA
>JBDSKY010000466.1:0-8291 GCA_039916675.1 Bdellovibrionia bacterium | reverse complement strand
GACGTGATCAATAGGATGGTAGATCAACTTGGCTCATTTGCCTCAGAAGTAACTCGAGTTTCTCGAGAAGTAGGAACAGAAGGAAAACTGGGAGGTCAAGCAGTAGTCAAAGACGTTGCAGGTACGTGGAAAGATCTTACCGATACGGTCAATGCAATGGCCGGAAATCTCACTGTCCAGCTTCGAGACGTTTCAAAAGTTGCTACAGCGATTGCTAATGGAGATCTGGGTCAAAAAATCACAGTCGATGTCAAAGGCGAGATTTTACAAATCAAAGACGTGATCAATAAGTTAGTCGATCAGCTAAGTTCATTCGCATCAGAGGTGAGCCGAGTTGCAATTGAAGTTGGAACAGAAGGAAAGCTGGGTGGTCAGGCCAGAGTAGAAGGCGTTGCAGGGATGTGGAACGACTTAACTGACAACGTAAACCAGATGGTGGGTAATCTTACGGTACAACTTAGAGATGTCTCAAAAGTTGCTACTGCGATTGCTAATGGGGATTTGGGACAAAAAATCACTGTCGATGTCAAAGGCGAGATTCTACAAATTAAAAATGTCATTAATAAGTTGGTTGACCAACTAAGTTCATTTGCTTCAGAAGTGAGCCGAGTCGCGATTGAAGTTGGAACAGAAGGAAAACTCGGCGGCCAAGCAAGAGTAGAAGGCGTTGCAGGTATGTGGAATGACTTAACTGATAACGTAAACCAGATGGTGGGTAATCTTACTGTACAACTCAGAGATGTATCCAAAGTCGCAACAGCTATCGCCACTGGGGATCTAGGACAAAAAATTACCGTTAATGTGAAGGGTGAAATTTTACAAATCAAAGATGTGATCAATAAGATGGTCGATCAACTAGGCTCGTTTGCCTCAGAAGTAACTCGCGTTGTGAGAGAAGTAGGAACAGAAGGAAAACTCGGCGGTCAGGCCGTGGTCAAAGGTATTGCTGGCACTTGGAACGACCTCACTCTCAACGTAAATCAGCTTGCTCAAAATCTGACATTACAAGTTAGAGCAATCGCCGAAGTTTCTACAGCAGTGACTCAAGGTGATCTCACCCGATCAATCTCTGTCGAAGCTGAAGGTGAGGTTGGCGCCTTAAAAGACAATATTAATACAATGATCAAAAACCTTAAAGATACGACTCAGAAGAGTACGGAGCAGGACTGGCTAAAGACCAACCTAGCCAAATTGACAAGAATGCTTCAAGGTCAAAAAGATTTATCAACCGTTGCCAGTATGATCATGTCTGAACTTGCACCCTTGATCGAAGCCCAACACGGCGTCTTTTATATCAATGAAACTACCCCAAACTCATCAGATGATGCATTTCTGAAGCTCATGGGAAGTTATGGCTTTAAAGAACGCAAAAATTTGGCGACTCAATTCAAGGCTGGTGAAGGTCTAATCGGCCAATGTGCCTTTGAAAAGCAGCGCATTCTCGTAACTAATGTGCCCTCAGATTATGTTCAGATTAGTTCAGGGCTCGGTGAATCTACCCCCCTTAATATTATTGTGCTTCCAATATTATTTGAAAACAAAGTAAAAGCAGTTCTAGAATTGGCTTCCTTTACTCGATTTAAAGATATTCACCTCGCATTTTGTGACCAGCTTAGCGAGAGCATTGGAATCGTACTAAGCAGTATAAGTGCCAACGTCCGCACCGAGGATCTCTTAAAGAATTCACAGTTCCTAACTGGAAATCTACAGAGACAGCAAGATGAACTTCAAGAAACCAATCAAAAATTAGCCCAACAAGCAAAATTACTAAAAGAATCGGAAGGACTACTTCAAAAACAACAACAAGAACTGAAACAAACCAATGAAAAGCTAGAAGAAAAAGCAGAGCTCCTGGTTCTAAAAAATGCAGATGTAGAGCGTAAAAACATAGAGGTCGAACAAGCCAGGGTAGATTTGGAAGGGCAAACAAAGGAACTGGCCTTAACCTCAAAATACAAATCCGAATTTCTGGCAAATATGTCCCATGAACTTCGCACGCCACTCAATAGCCTGTTGATCCTATCCAGGATGCTTGCCGAAAACAACGAGGGCAATTTGACTGGCAAACAAATTGAGTTTGCACAAACTATCAATTCTTCTGGCAGCGATCTTCTAAGCCTCATCAACGAAGTGCTCGATTTATCAAAGATCGAATCAGGCAATATGGATGTCGATATCGACGAAGTAGAATTCACAAGTTTAAAAGAATTCACAGAACGTACTTTTCGACATGTAGCACAAACCAAAGGCGTCGAATTCGAAATTAAAATCGACCCTAAGCTACCGAAGAGCATACAGACAGACATTAAGCGCCTTCATCAAGTGATTAAAAATCTACTCTCAAACGCATTCAAATTTACAGAACGAGGATCGGTAATTCTCGAAATTAATCACGTGACCCAAGGCTGGAGCCAATCTCACGATAATTTAAACAAATCGAAAATAGTGGTAGCCTTCGAAGTCCGCGATACGGGTATCGGAATCCCTAAGGAAAAACAACACATCATCTTCGAAGCCTTCCAACAGGCCGACGGGACGACCAGCCGTAAATATGGCGGCACAGGACTAGGGTTATCCATTAGCCGCCAAATAAGTCACTTACTCGGGGGAGAAATTTGTGTCAAAAGCACACCTAATGAAGGAAGTACGTTCATTCTCTATCTTCCTCTAGCTTATACAACACTGAAAAAAGCTGAACCACCGAACAATAAATCAGAAGCTCAATTCTCCGACTTTTCGACTGAAATAGCGCCCAACCCATCTCCTTCCTCACGCTCCGTCGTAATCAATATGCCGGAACTGCCCGCCTCATCATTGGAAGAGCAAGTGCAGGATGACCGCGAATCGATTCAATCAGGTGACCGAGTAATTTTAATCATTGAAGACGATGTCAGATTTGCAAAAATCCTTCTAGATATGGCACATGAAAACGGATTTAAAGGAGTACACACCTCTTATGGTGAGAATGGATCAAAGCTCGCTAAACAATATAAGCCCGATGCGATAACTTTAGATATTAAGCTTCCAGGCATGGATGGCTGGACTGTACTAGATCGATTGAAGCATGATTCCAGCACTCGTCATATCCCTGTCCATGTATTGTCAGGAAAAAAAATGGAACAATGGCGCGCTCGGGAACTAGGAGCCGTGACATGCTTGAAAAAACCAGTAGGTTTGAACACCCTCGTCCAAACTTTCAAGAGAATTAAAAATCACAATAAGAATAGCATAAAAAACCTTCTGATACTGAAGAAGGATGACGGCCAACGCGAGAGCATCATTAAACTAATCGAAGGTAAAGATGTTGACATAACGACTGCAACTACGGGAGAAGAAGTTCTTGTCGAACTCAAATCCAAAGAATTCGATTGCCTGGTACTGGATTTCGAGCTTTCTAACATCTCAGACCTTAAACTCATCGAGACGATAAAAAAAGACGAAAACCTCCAAGACATTCCTATAATCATTTACAGTGACAGAGAGCTAGCAAAGGAAGAAGAAGCTGAACTTCGACAGGTAGCTCAAGCCATCATTATAAAGGATGTAAAATCTCCGGAGCGTTTGCTTGATGCAACCTCCTTATTTCTTCACCGTATAGAATCAAATTTGCCCGAATCAAAAATTAAAATAATCAAACGCATTTATCAAGCTGACCCGCTTTTAATGCATAAAAAAGTTCTTATCGTCGATGATGATTCAAGGAATATTTTCTCACTTACAAGCATTCTTGAGCAGTACAACATGCAAGTGGTAGACGCCGAAAATGGTAAGGACGGCATCAAAACTTTAACCGGCACTCCCAATATTAGCATTATCCTCATGGATGTGATGATGCCCGAGATGGATGGATATGAGACAATTCGTGCGATTCGAAAGCTCCCTGGGTACATATCGATTCCGATTATTACAATTACCGCAAAGGCCATGAAAGGTGATCGAGAGAAAAGTATCGATGCCGGTGCGTCAGACTATATCACTAAGCCCGTGGATACGGATCATCTCATTTCATTGCTTCGCGTTTGGCTCTATCAAAAACACGCAGATAAGGTGGATTAATGGTGACGGCGGAGCTGAAATCTGATTTTTCACCTTATGATAAAGTAAATATTCTCTTGGTGGATGACCAACCCAGAAACTTACTTGCATTGGAGTCCATTTTAGGGGACCTAAACCAGAACCTTGTAAAAGTCAGCTCAGGCAAAGAAGCTCTTAGATGTCTTCTTAGACAAGATTTTGCTTTGATAGTGCTCGATGTACAAATGCCAATAATGGATGGGTTGGAAACGGCTGAATTCATCAGAAATCGTGAAAAAACACGGAACCTCCCGATTATATTCCTTACCGCAGAGGAGTTAAATAAAACCCAGATGCTGAAAGGGTATGTTATCGGCGCAGTAGACTACCTTAACAAACCTGTTCTTCCAGAAATATTGAAGGCCAAAGTTTCTGTATTCGTCGAATTGCATAAAAAAACAATTGTTGTAAAAAGGCAAGCACAGCTCTTAGAATCTCAGCGAACCGATTTAGAAAACGCCATGGCCCAAGTTAGGCGTGAGAGCCAATTCAAGTCTGAATTCCTGGCCAATATGAGTCATGAAATTAGAACCCCTATCAATGGTGTGATCGGAATGACCGATCTCATAATTGACACCCCCCTCAATACTGAACAGCGCAGCTACGCAGATCATTTAAAGCGCTCAGCCGAAATGCTTCTTACACTCATCAATGATATTTTGGATGTTTCGAAAGTGGAGGCCGGAAAACTTGATCTTGAGAACGTTGCGTTTGACCTCAGTCAAGTTTTGTCCGATATAGAAAAGACAATGGCTCTCCCCGCTCAAAAGAAGGGAATCCGCCTCCTATTTGAAATGCCTGCAGATCCTTTGTCTTGGGTGAAAGGAGATCCTAGTCGACTACGTCAAATTTTGACAAATTTGCTAAGCAACTCCATCAAGTTTACTGCAACTGGGCAGGTTGTACTTCGCACATCAAAGATCAGCGAAGCCACGGATCATTCTGAAATTAAATTTGAGGTGATAGATACTGGGATTGGAATTCCGGAGGAAACGCTCAAACGCATGTTTCAGGCCTTCTCTCAAGCCGATTCCACAACAACGCGCAAATATGGCGGCACAGGGCTCGGCCTCTATATTTGTAAGAAATTATCGGACCTCATGGGGGGTAAGATTGGAGTCGAGAGCAGAATGGGTAAGGGCTCTACCTTTTGGCTTACTCTGCCATTTGGACATGTTGCAATGGAAAATCAAAAACCCGAATTAATCGTCGAGGTCGCCGAACCCAAAAAGTCAAAAAACATAAGAATTCTTGTCGCCGAGGACAATACAATTAACCAGATGATTATCCAGATCATGCTTCAAAAATTGGGTTATCGCGTGAACGTAGTGGCCGACGGCAGCGAGGCCATCAAAGCTTTAAGTGAAATTCCCTATGACCTCGTTTTGATGGATTGTCAGATGCCAGAGCTAGACGGATATGAAGCCACTAGACAAATCCGGAACAGCTCAGTGGTAAAGAGACAGGACATTCCAATTATTGCGATGACCGCAAATGCACTAAAAGGTGATCGAGAAAAGTGTCTCGAGTCTGGTATGAACGATTATGTATCAAAACCAATCAAAAGTGCGGCACTTTTGCAAATTATTGAAAAGTGGCTTCAATCCCGATCTTCATGAAGCTACTTTTAACTTTTGTCCTGGTATAAAAACCGCACGAACACAATGATCCTGTTTCTTTTTAAAGAGCTCGTAGCCTCGCGGCGCATTATTTGGGCTATTCCAGACGAGTGCACGCATTTAAATGTCCTTTCATAGTTTTTGAGAGTAGCTCTCCGTCAAGCGGCCTCGCCCGGCTGAGAATGTCTCGTTTCAGCAGTTGGAATTTCCCCTGTTTCCATGAGTCGCTTGAAGTTTCTTAAATTCTCCCGGCTTTGTTGATCTGGATCCCGTCCAAACATGAATGCGAAAGCTTTTCCAAGTCTTCCCGCCGGCATCCAGTAGTCCAAAACCACTCGGACTTCTGTTCCCTGATCTCGCGGCGCATCTGAGAAAAAAACCTTTCCTTCCATCTTCATTCTGCTGGGTCTCACCGTGCGCCAGTGAATAAAGTTATTCTTTCTTTCATCGACGATCTCTTTGGCCCAAGCGACCTGATTACCTGCGGGGCCTTGTGCAATCGAATGAGGATGCCGTTGCTCAAAAGCTCTCCATTCCCGGTAAACCTCAGAGCGTGGACGCAAAATGGTAGTGCTTTGTTCAGAGATCCAGGTGGTCGCCTTGAGAATTGAACGGCCCATGCCGATTTTATCACGAAGATAGGACCTCCCAGGCAGGGTGCGTCGAAGGAGCGTTGAAACCATCCGCTCAAACCTTCCATTCTTCTTTTGGGACTTACGCCGTGCTCGCGCAGGGACCTTTGTAGTTTTCTTAGTGGAAGTACGGTGACGTTTAGCCATAGGGCAAGCTCCTATTCAAGTAGAGAGTCGATGGGATTAAAGCCCAATCAAAATGAGGGTTTGCAACTATTGAGCTGACGCAGGGCCCCCCCAGTAAGTAGCTTATATTTTTGATCGGGGAGCCTAACTCGGGCTGACCGTAGGGAAGCTTCGTCCCGCTTTCAGAAAGGTCAGACGCCTATTTAATATCTATATTATCGAACAATATTAATATTTTAAACTTTATTACTCATTTCTAATTTATTTTTGTCGATAAAAAATTGCTTTCGTTATATATACACTTCGTTGTATATAAATAATTTTAATTTTTAGGACCCTATTTATTATGAAAAATTTAATTTCTATTCTGTTGTCTGTAAGCCTTACTTCCGGCCTTGCTTTGGCGGACGTCTCATCGATTGATCACAAAACTTGCATTATCAATTATAGCATTGAGCATGCTGAAAGAATAAAAGTAGACGCCAAATTACAATCGGTATTGGTAAATGAACTCAATCAAAAAGGATATACGGCGATTTCTTCGAATGGTTACTTGCCTGCACTTCCTTTTCCTCTTTTAGTACTTAATATTCGCCTGAAAGGCTATCACGTTTCCCCGCTTTTTATAACTGCTGAACAAAACATGTCAACCAGCGTTGATGCTGAGCTTGAATTACTCGTACGAACCAATATCGTTCCTGAAGTTCTCGAGTCAATCTTAAAGAAAAATCAAAGTTTCGAGACCGCTGGAAGTCGGAATAATCTGGACCAAGAAATTCGAAAATTTGTGACTGGTCTTCCTGAATGCCATACGACTCTATCTGTTGATGAGCCAAATATGGATATATTCATGGAGAATTACTAACTTAAGTTGTGAAGCGGTTTCGCGTTTTGGGACTCCCAAGGGTGTATTAAGGGCTAGGCAGGGCACCGACTTTTGAGGATGGGGTTCTCATTTCCTTGAACGGCTTCAATTTTTTTTGCAAGCTTGCATTCCCACTCGTCTACAGGATGGAGCTTGTCCCAGGCCTCAAAAAGTTTCCGGTTTTTATCGGAGATAATTCCTCGCCCAGGATAGGACTGATCCATATACATATAAACTCTCGCTACTTTTCCTTTCGCTGCAGGCATAGGCTCAAACTTTCGGTCTTCAATTTTCGCCTTACATCCTCCGAAATCTCCCTGACCGGATTTTTCTGCCCCCAGTTCAGCCATGGCAAAGTTATTCCGAAGCCCATTTAATTCCCCATCTTCGGGCCAAAGATTGTAAAGGTCGGCTTCAATACGGGCAAATTCGGGATTATTCTCAGCGCATTTTCTACCCTTGTATCTCTTGTTCTTTCTGACACAATGAGCCGATCCCGTTCTCCATTCTTCAAAGGATTGGCCAAAAGCCTCAGCGGGTACAACGTGTTCCCACTCTAAGCGCTCTGCTCGCTTCTTATCTTTGTGAGGTTGGTAAGCGCAGCTTTTAAGGTCGATCACATGGTCACTATAGCGGCAATTACAATAGATGGTGTAGGAATGCTCCTTGTGAATCTCCAGGGCCAATCTTTTAGCCTGCCGAAAGTGTTTGATTTTTGTGTTGCCGGAACCAAAAGAAAGAGTAGGAACCAGGAGTAAAATTAGTAGACACCAAAAGTTGAGCATGAAGAAAACCATATCTACTTTTCGAGGATTTGTCCTAATTTTGTAACACCTAAGGCCTACCCATTAAGGAAAATTTTCGAATAAATGACTGCGGCATGCAAAACGTAGTCTTTGATTACTCGCAACAAATCCAAATTGAATCATTTGGCGATTGTTAACTATTTTTCCCTAGCCAACTCAAGCGGCCTAA
>JBDSKY010000465.1:0-4034 GCA_039916675.1 Bdellovibrionia bacterium | reverse complement strand
GTTATAAAAGCGGCCGCACAACCACTTACCAAGTTCTCTTATTTGAACAAGATTTTCTTTACGCTCAATTATCCCGTATTCGAAACCAGGCGGGCGTTCTTAACACAATCGCGCAGATGAAATTATTTGGAGAATCCCTATGAGTCTCGCAGACGTATCAATCAAAAGACCTACCTTTATTACCTGCTCTATTATTCTGATGCTGGCAGTTGGGCTGTTAGCGATGAGCCGCCTTGGAGTAGACCTATTTCCTGACGTTACCTTCCCAGTGGTAACAATTGTAACCCCCTATCCAGGTGCAGGACCATCGGAAATCGAAACTCTCATTTCCAAACCCCTGGAAGACGAAATTAGCACGTTGGCAGGGATTAAGCGACTCACCTCGATAAACTCTGAAGGATTCAGCCAAGTGGTTGCTGAATTTACTTTAGAGACCGACGTTAAATATGCGGAGCAACAAATCCGCGACCGCGTCAGTGCTACAAAGAAGAAGCTTCCCCTCGATATTAAAGAGCCGACGATCCGAAGAATTGATCCAGCCGATCAAGCCATCATGATCTTGGCCGTGAATGCTGATCTACCCGATAGTAAAATTTACGATGTTGCAGACGACCTCATTCGACCTAAGCTTGAACAGGTCAATCAAGTTGGAAATGTCAATATCATCGGCGGTAGAAAACGAGAGATTCACGTAGCGTTGGATCGACATAAACTCAAAGAACGTGAGCTTTCAGTGAGTTCCGTTTACGCGAGACTGGCAGCCTCCGGCGAAAATGTTCCTAGCGGCAAAGTGGATCAAGGCGTTAAAGGGACCGTGTTTCGAACCATTGGTGAATTTAAATCCCTAGACGACATCAAGCGAACTATTGTCAATTTCTTCGGAAACGATGTTCCTACCACCGTAGGCGAAGTAGGCAGTGTAATCGACACTGTCGAAGATGAATCGACGCGCGCCTTTCTTAATGGTAAGAAAGCGGTTTTCCTTTACGTTTTCCGACAAACAGGCGCTAACACCATAGCTGTTGCAGACGCCTTGAAAAAGCGAATCGCGACCTTAAACACAGAACTCCAACGTCAAGAAGGAAAACCTCAACTCACGGTTGTCCGAGATGGAAGCGTTTGGATTCGAGCCAACGTTCAAGACGTAAAAGAATCGATTTTGATCGGCGTAACCCTTGCGGTAATCGTCGTATTCCTCTTTTTGGGTAGCGGGCGCTCTACAATTATCACGGGATTAGCTCTACCTAATTCCTTGATCGGCGCTTTTATATTGATGGCTGCGGCAGGTTTCACAATTAACATTATGACCCTCCTGGCACTCAGTCTCTCCGTTGGTCTCTTAATTGATGACGCTATCGTTGTGCGAGAAAACATATTTAGGCACATTGAATTGGGAGAGACCCCCATTGTGGCAGCCAAGAAAGGCACGGCCGAAGTTACCTTGGCCGTAGTCGCCACTACCTTCACCGTCATCGCCGTCTTCGGACCGGTAGCATTCCTCAAAGGTGTCACCGGCCAATTCTTTAAACAATTTGGATTAACCATTTGTTTCGCCATGGCGATCAGCCTTTTCGACGCATTGACGATTGCGCCAATGCTCTCTGCGTATTTTGCAGGTCCCGCTCATTCAAAAAAAGCCAAAGGCAACTTCCTATGGAACATTTCGATTGGCTGGATTCTTAAAGGATTTGATCGCTTTCAAACGTGGCTGGAAAACGGGTATGAAAAAGTCATCACGTTTACGATAAGACGCCCCATTATCGTCTTAACAGCAAGCTTTATGATCTTCCTAGGCAGCTGTTCTGTCGTCAGATTCGTTCCTAAGACCTTCCTTCCCGCCCAAGATGCGGGGGAATTCACCGTCGGTTTGGATCTTCCGCCAGGCACTAACCTAGATGGAATGAATGTGGTCGCAACAAAAGTGGACACCTTGCTTCGAAAAAATAAGGAAATCCTCATTACCGCCCTCTCCGTAGGCGGACAAAATGGAAAAACAGAAGTCGCCGACTTTTATGTAAAATTGGTTCCAGCCGCAGAGCGAAGCGTTAATACCGGTCAGTTTAAAGACAAACTTCGAGAGCAACTGAAGACATTCGCTTACGCCAACCCTCAGGTTAAGGACTATGATGCGGTGGCGGGCGGTCAAAGACCCTTTAACGTAAATATTATTAGTCTGAATCAGAAAGAACTAGAGGAAGTATCAACTAAAGTCTTAAATTTTCTGAGAAAACACCCAGGACTAAAAGACGTGGATTCAAACTTCCGCCCGGGTAAACCTGAAATTCAGTTTTCTCTAGATCCTACTCGATCTACAGCATTAGGTATTTCAACGAAATCTCTCGGCCAGGAATTGAGAGGCCAAATCGAAGGGCTCACCCCTGCTAAATTCCGGGAAATGGGCCGCGAATACGATATCCGCATTCGACTCCAGGATAACCAGCGTGATTTAAAAGCTGGTTTTACTCAGAGTTTCGTACCAAACGTAAACAATAATTTGGTTCGTCTGTCAGATGTAGCCAAAATCGTTGAGACTACGGGCCCCGCTACAATTAACCGTCAAGACAGAGGACGCTTTATTCAGATTTCCGGGGATATAGCGGCAGGCGGAGGATTGGGCACTATAATGAGCGACACGGAGGACTTCCTCAATAACGAAATCAAAATGCCCGTTGGGATGCGCTACGCCTTTGTAGGTCAAGCCGAAAATTTCAAAGAACTGGGCGAAAGCGTTATGGTCGCCATGGGCTTAGGAGTTCTCTTTATTTTCCTCGTGCTGGCCAGCTTATATGAGTCTTTTGTAACACCGTTTACAATCATGTTAGCCTTGCCTCTGGCAATTTGTGGATCCTTTGTGGCTCTTTATGTCACTCATGAATCATTGAATATATTTTCGATGATCGGCACGATCATGCTGTTAGGCGTTGCGACAAAAAACTCCATCCTGTTGGTGGATTACACTCAACAACTTTTGGAACAAGGAATGGATCGATCCTCAGCCCTGATCAAAGCCGGTAAAACCCGACTTAGACCCATCCTTATGACCACCATGGCTCTTATTGCGGGTACTCTCCCTGTAGCCTTGGGCTTGAACGAAGCTTCACGCCAAAGAACGAGTATGGGAGTTTCAATCATTGGAGGTTTAATCAGCTCGACACTTCTAACCTTAATTGTTGTGCCTGCTGCTTTCTCCTACATTGATCGCTTTAAACATTGGAGTCGTGAAAAGCTTATGCGCTTGACGTCGGCTGACCCTAAAAATTCGGGCGGTTCGAGCGGACACGGTGGCAAACCTAAGAAAAAGGGCACCCTCGAGCCTGCTGTTGCTTCTGAACATACATAGTTCAGAATTCGGCTTCTGTACTTCGAAGTTTTGTCGTTTAGCAAAATAAGCTATACCTCAAACTACGGGCTGATTTGGGCTACCCTTGTTGTATATGATGAAAGACCATTTCTATGACTCATGAAGTTAATTTCGACGGCTTGATTGGACCTACCCACCATTTTGCTGGGCTCTCTTTTGGAAACATTGCGTCTACGCTCCATCAGGGACAGACTTCCAATCCCAAAAAAGCCGCACTTCAGGGTTTGAAAAAAATGAAAGTCCTTCACGACTTGGGACTCAAGCAAGGAGTAATACCACCTTTATGCAGGCCGGATCTCAGAGTACTCAAAAACCTAGGATTCACCGGCACGCCTGAGGCGATTTTACATGAGCTCTCCTTACAGTCGCCTGAGATGATTTCAGCTTTTTTTTCAGCCTCCAACATGTGGACTGCAAATAGTGCAACCGTCTCCCCTAGCCCAGACACCAGAGATCGTAAAGTTCACCTGACTCCGGCAAATTTGACTGCAAAGGTTCATCGGGCACTCGAAGCCGTTGAAACAAAGAAAGTCCTACAGGCAATCTTCGCTTCGGAAAGTCACTTTAAAATTGATGACCCCCTGTTCCCTCACCCCAACTTTGGAGACGAAGGGGCTGCGAATACCACTCGTTTCTGCCAGGATTATGAAAAGCAGGGACTGCAATGCTTTGT
>JBDSKY010000464.1:0-3591 GCA_039916675.1 Bdellovibrionia bacterium | reverse complement strand
CTTGGGTTATTTCGCAATGACAAAGTGGCAGGCTCCCTGGTGGGTGCTTTTGCTGAGTACTTCAGCTGGTTTGTGTTTAGCTTTTTATCAGCTGTATAAGATCTCACAGAAAGAACTGTAAAGTAGGAAAAGTGCCCAGGACTAAAAATTTAGAAAATAAGACAAACTCCGGGATTGTCATTTTTGGAATCGTAAGCGCAGTTTGGCTTATTTTGGGTGAAGTCTCGTGTTGGGCGTTAAATCCTAACCCTGAGCAAGCTTTTTTAGCTTATAGGAGCTTCTTGGGATTTTGGTGTCTAAGTGTTTTGGATTTAGGAATTTTAGCTAAGTTTCTCTCTTCGGCTGGATATTTGATGAACGCAAACGAGACAACACGATCTGCCTATGCGGTTCAGGCAATAGTTTGGGGAGTGGGTAAGATAGTTTGCTTGGGACTTTTTGTTTTAGTTCTGCTAAAAGGACACGAAATCCCGATGCACAGCTTATTGTTAGGAATGGGAACCCTGGTGGTAGTACCATTGGCAGGCGGGTTTATTTGGAGTCAGAGGGTTTTGCAAAATGCATGAAGAACATGGATTTAATTTATTAGCCCACATTCCTGGTTTTAGGGAACTTCCCAATCATGTAGGCATGACAGTTCTTGTCGCGCTTGTCTTGTTAGGGACAACCGTAGTAGCCAGGGCTCAGTTGCTTAGATCGATGAAAGGCCCAGGTGGCGGCCTTGTTCCTGAATCTAAGCTAACGTATAAGAATTTTTTTGAAATCATCGCAGAGTCTCTTTATAAGCTCACCGAATCAGTCATCGGACATCATGAAACTCCTACGTATTACCCGATTATCGGAATGCTTTTTGTCTTTATTTTTACTTCGAATATTTTGGGTTTGATCCCTGCTTTTCAGCCAGCTACCGACAATATGAATACGACCCTAGCCTTGGGCGTATTTGTTTTCGTCTATTACAACTATGCTGGTTTTAAAACTCACGGAATTAAATATTTGAAACAGTTTTTAGGTCCAGTTCTCTGGCTAGCACCTCTGATGTTAGTGATTGAATTAGCTTCCCATATTTTTAGGCCAATTTCATTGGCCCTGCGACTACGCGGTAATATTTTGGGTGACCATATTGTTCTTGGAGTTTTTAGCGGATTGGTTCCTTACTTCCTGCCCGTAGTGTTCTATGGTTTAGGAGTGTTTGTGGCCTTTATTCAGGCCTTCGTCTTTTGTCTGATGACGATGGTCTATATTTCACTGTCTACGTCACACGATCACTGATCAAAGAGAAGAAAGGATGGATTTTAAAATGAATTTTCGTAAGACCCTCGTACTATTTGGGACTTTAATGTTGACCATGGGAACCACTGTAGCTTTTGCTGCTGATGAAGCAGGCAGAGGCGATGCATTTGGCTCTCTCGGCGCAGCTTTGGCAATCGGTCTTGCCGCTTTTGGCGGATCTTTAGGCCAAGCAAGAGTCGGCGCAGCAGCTCTCGAAGGGATTGCACGCAATCCTGCTGCTCAAGGTAAAATTTTCGTTCCAATGATTATCGGTCTAGCTCTGATCGAATCACTCGTGCTTTACGCTTTCGTTATCGCACTTGTTAAGATTAAGACCTGATTTCTGTTCGTAAGAACAGTTGTTCATTAGAACAATCAAGTTAATAAGACGGCTGAGAGGGGTGGTTTCTGTACTTCCCCCTCTTGGCCGTTTTTGTTTTTAAGCATCATAGCGGGCGAGAATCGTTTCAAAATTTTCTTAAGAGTAGAGCTAATGCGTCAAAATAGTCGAAAAACTAGGGACACGGGCGGACTGTAACGCTAGAGTGCGAAGTAACCGTTGCCGTGTCATTCTTTGAGAGTTCAAATTGGAACCTTATAGAGCGATAAAATACAGCCTAAAATGGCTCTAGACTTAGAACGTATGAGACGCCAAATTGGCGCCTCAAAGATCTGCTAAAATGAAGCCAAAAATGGCTTTGAAAATTTAGCTCTATGAGGCGCCAATTTGGCGTCTCATAGAGCAGTAAAATGAAGCCTAAAATGGCTCTAAATTTAGAACCTATGAGACGCCAAATTGTCGCCTCATAGGTCTGAGTCTAAAGTGGTCTCAGATTGCAAAGAATTTTGAATAGCTTGGACAATCTCATTAATCGTTTTGTCTTTATTGATGAGACGTTCAATTTTTCGGCAGGCGTATAAGATAGTGGTATGATCTTTGCCAAAATGGGCTGCAATTTCTTTAAAACTAACGTCAGTTAGACTTCGAATTAGATAAATTGCGATTTGTCGCGGTAGCGCGATTCTTCTGGAGCGAGTAGTACTTTTTAATTCCTGAATCTTCAGGTTATAGCGCATTGCAACGACTTTTTGGATTGCATCAATAGTGGAATTAGAACTTTTAGCAATATCTGTTTTAACCTTTTTGGTATTCCTCATTCCTTCGGATTGAAAAATGGCGCTTGCCTGTATAAGACTTTCAATTAGTTTATACCGATTCTCGAGTTCGATGACCCTTCTCTCGAACTTTTCTTCGAATTGTTCTGTCCCCTTAGTATTTGCTTCCGGAGCTTGGCGAAGCTGAATAAAAGCTCTCATGACAGTGATATTAACTTGAACGGCTAGTTGACTCTTTAATATGCTAGAAAGCATAGCAACGCCAGATTCAGTGAAGGCAAACGTCGTGTAACGATTTCCACCACGACCAATTTGTTTTGGAGTTTCGGAAGGGGCAAATTTGAGCCTTAAAATTTTTGATTCATCCTCAGTCAATTCTAGCATGAAGTCATTGGGGAATCGGGAAAGGTTTCTTCGAACCGAACGTTTGAGAACTTTTGTCTCTACCTCATAAAGTTCCGCCAAACTGTAATCTAACATCACCTTTTGTCCTCTTAGAACATGAATCCTCTGCGTAATTCTATCCATTGATGCTTCCATTTATACTCCTTCTATTTCCAAAGTTCAGGCTTTGAAGAATTGTTGCTCGCGTTAATCTCAAATTCACAGTGCTCTCTCTGTGGCCCATTTTTTTGCATTTTTGGGGTCGGTAATTTATCAAATGACGCGCGAAGTTGTACAGGAATTTGATGAGACATAGGCAAAGCCTAAACTGGGAGGATTTGAAGGGTGTTGCGGTCGAGGTAAAAAGCGGCTACAAAAAATTTAATCTAATAGCTAATATTTTAATTTTTATATTTAAAACTAATGTAAATTTTAAGATTCTTGAGAAGATTTACTACCTATTCAAGTAGGGTTTCAAAAACTTACCAGTATAACTATTAGAAAATTTAACAACTTCTTCAGGCGTACCGGTAGCAATAACATCGCCACCACCAGACCCACCATCAGGACCCATATCAATAATATGGTCGGCTACTTTGATAATATCTAAGTTATGCTCAATAACGATCACAGTATTACCTTGGTCCACAAGAGCTTGAAGAATGCCAACAAGCTTTTTAACATCCTCAAAATGTAATCCCGTAGACGGCTCATCTAAAATATAAACAGTCTTCCCCGTGCCCCGGCGAGAAAGTTCCTTGGAAAGTTTTATTCTCTGCGCTTCACCACCAGACAGCGTGGTCGAACTTTGGCCAAGCT
>JBDSKY010000463.1:0-2930 GCA_039916675.1 Bdellovibrionia bacterium | reverse complement strand
GGAAAAACCAGGTGGGCTGTCCAGGCCCAAAACAGAGGAACTTCACGATTCCAAAAATCAACTCCGTGGCATGGATCTGAAGCTTGAAAGTTGTTTCGCCAAAGGCTCATCTGTCTGCCGCTTCTGTATTCAGAAAAGACAAACAAAAACCTAATCTACTCCGCCCAAGCCATTGATATAGAAGAGTTTTTTCCTGACCTTTTGTATCAAAAGAATTTCAGATCCGGGCCTAATAAGCCGATAAGATTTTATGAAGATCCGACTTCTAAGTGATTTATTTCAGTCTTTCAGAATGCCGCAGGTTATTGTGGCAATTCGCCTCGCAGTCCTTACAATGATTTTGATTCCTCAAGCTTTTGCGGAAGTAACTTCCCCGACACCAAATTCATCTCTCGGCGGAGCCGAGCATTTAAATATTTCGGAAATAAACCAAAAGTATCCTCAATGGGTAAATTATATAGAGAACTCATATGTAAGCGTCGCCGAGTCAATTACAAAGAAAGATTTTAAGACTCTTAGCTCTATTCTATCAGCCGTAGACTATTTGCCATTTACAGAAGCGGCTATGGATATCCTAGCTGAAAATATAGAGGGAGATTCAGGGATCAATCAGGAAGTCCTGCATCTCTTCGAGGTCATTGCTGAAGAGCAAGGTTCAGAAGCTGGAATCCAACTCGCGATTATGCTCAAAAACAGAATGTCGAATTCCGATTCAAATCAATGGAGGAAAACAATCCAACTACTCATTAAGAAAAAGTCTTCATCATTGGGGCCTCAAATCGGTTACCTCCTCATGAGTCCCACTATGAAGGACTGGAAAGAAGAAATTGAGCTATTCCGAGAAGGCCTTCCCAAGGTGATTCGGGAATCAGACGTTTCAAAAGTTCCACAGTGGGACCTTCTAATTAAGAGCTGGGGAGGTCCACGAAAACACGAAACTGAGGCCATACGACAGAAACTTAAGCCTGTACTCGAATCAACCGACGTTGGACAGATTGTCCCATTCCTTCCACTAATGACGACAGATCGATATCAAGAATGGGATGAGGGGCAAAAGTTGCTTAAGAAGCGATTTAAGTCCTTAATTGATTACAGCCAATCTTCCTCGGTGTACGCACAGAATGTAAAACCGCCCAAGCCAGCACTGGTAAAGCTATTATCCATTTTAGATAAGGGCCATTCTCGCTTTTGGGACAAAGAACGAGAGCTACTACGTAAGGAAATTCAGAGCGTATTTCGTGATGGATCCGAGGGGACTAAGATCGAGCTTGCAATCGCACTCAATGCTTCAAACTCCGACTTGTGGACCGCAGAACGAACGAAAGCTAAACGTGAAATAGAAGCCTTGCTTCGAAAAGATGCAAACTCAAGCAATAAAGAATTTTCCAGTAAATTTCTTTCAGCCCTTCTCTTTGCTCCGCGGGATGCGACTGATTCCCAAAAGCGGGATAGATTAGAACCTTGGAGACAAGAGGTTCGAGGTTTTATTAAACAAGGGAATGACCACCATTTAGATCTAATTCATCCCTTATTCACGTCTAAACTTGGGGAACAGTGGAAAGCAGAATATGAGTCCTATTTGTCCACTTTAAAAAATAAATGGAGTAGTGGTCCATTTCCGTACTTCGGGGAACCATCAACAAGAGAAAAAGAAGCAATAAAAGAGGGAATGAAAGTTAGGATAAAAAATGCAACCTATCTAAAAGATTTGAAGGAAATTAAATGGTTCTATCTAAGCGAGCGAAAGGCGCTCGATTTAGCCCTCAGCGATGAGGATAATAATCTGTTGGACAATAAAATAGTAGCCGCATTGGATACGGTTGATAAGCCAGCTGAACTTGTCGAATTTCTTAAATTCTGTATGTTGAAATCAGGCCCTGATACGGGTGCCAGTGTCACGACCGGTATGCCCGATGCTGGCATGTCGATGGGAGGAAGTGGTAAGCCATTGGAAAATCCACCTCTGAAATACAGATGGCCACATCTATGCGCCCCCCTGAGAGAAAAGGTTAATTCTCATCTTGCATCCCTTAAAGGTGAACATGACTTGCCAGCATTACGCAAATTTCGAGATCATCTCGCTCCCGTAGACGTATGGTCCCATGAATTAAATTTGGTAAAATCAAAAATTGCCGCAGTCGTTGATAAATTTATAGATGAGCACGCAAAACCTGCATCTAAAAAGATGAAAGTTTATCGCTGGGGAGAATCCCAATATGAGCTGGTACGGACCAAGGGGCGCCTAGGTAAAGGTAAACCAGCCTTTGATTTATGCAAAGTGAATGCGGGAGGGGGTACTCAGGCGGGTAGCGGATTGTATGCTGCCTGCAATCCGATAGATTCTGCAACTTATGTAAAGAAAAGCGACTATGCCTTAGTTGAAATCTCCGTGCCAAAGGGTACGTTGACAATGGATCTTGTAGACGACCCTGAGTTGAGAAAAGAAATGGATTCGAGGGGAATCCAGGAGCAGGATATTTATAACTCCAACGCACCTATAGCCATCAAATATCCTTGGGGCTCGAACCGTGAATGGGTTCCTGCATGGGTACTTAAGTCGCCGAACGTGAGCATTAAACATTTCAAAGGTGAAGACCTCACCTTGGAAGAATTAAGTCAGCATCACAACTTTTTAAAAAAAGACTACTTCGCGGGCTCAGGAGCGCCTGAGTATTTCAAAAGCCGTCTTAAAGATGAATTAAAAAAGCGAGTCTTTATTCCTGATCGGCTCGACGTGGCTCCGGTTGATCCTAGGTCTTGCCGGAGATTGTCCATCTGGGACACAGATAAGAGACTCTCCCAAGTTCAAAAAGAAGTGAATGAAGTCTTGGAGCATCTCACCTCACATCCTGGAAGCCTAAAGTATTACTGGAGATACGATGGGAGCTGTGGCTCCTATGTTATAAAAAATGGAGTTCCCCATCTATCGA
>JBDSKY010000462.1:0-6098 GCA_039916675.1 Bdellovibrionia bacterium | reverse complement strand
CGATACTTAAGAATAAGAAGTCCTATGATATTCAGGGAGACCCGATGATTGAGAACAAGGAAAGAAAGTTTTTACACGATATCTCGAGCCCGGTGGGAACAGCAATCTTTGTTTTAGACATCGTACTCGACACTCTGAAGAGTCATACCAATCCTCCAGAGGAACTCATTCAAATTCAGCAACTATCAGGGATTTTTGAACGAATAAAGACGCTCATTGAGGAAAGACGCCGGGAAATTACTCAGGAAACTTTGGAGAAATAACTTGTGACTTTGGAAGCAAAAACAACTGATTCTGCCAAAAAACATGTTTTAGTCGTCGACGATGACGATGTATTTCGCGGCGCATTATGCCAAACATTGAAACTTGAAGGTTTTCAACTTACTCAGGCTACTCACGGCAATCTCGCGAAAGACGTACTGGCGGTTCAGGATTTTGATATCGTAATCTCCGATATCAATATGCCTGGAATCAGCGGCATAGAATTGATGCGTTACACGAAGACTATTAAACCAAACCTGCCCTTTATTCTCATGACGGGTTTTTCTGAACTCAAGGAAACGAAGGAAGCATATGAACTCGGAGCTCGTGGTTTTTTAGCCAAACCCTTCAAAAAAGAAGACCTCTTAGCAGTCATAAAGGAGTGGCTTTACCCCAAGAGTGGACAATTAAAAAAAGAGGAAGAAGACCAGGATCTGAATTATTGCAAACTCGCCATTGATGATTTCGTCTCTGGAAATAAAGTCCAGTTTGATATCTATATCCGTTTGTCTGCTAAAAAGTACATAAAGGTTGCTCACAGTGGAGATGATCTTCCCATTGAAAGGATCAATTCCTACAAAGCTAAAAATATTCAATACTTATATATGGAGAAGGTAGATTTTACGAAATATCTAAGTCTCAATCTCACCTTACTTCCATTGGTGACTGCAAAAAGTGATATTAGCCTAGAGAAGAAGAGGAACTTTTTAAAGCATACTAGCGACGTAATTATGGAGCAGCTGTACTTACAAGGGGTAGACGAAGAAGGCTTTCAGAATGCGAAAATTGTAGTTGAGTCAACCACGTCTTTGCTGACAGAATCATCTGATATGATGAATATACTGAGTATGTTGGACTCTCATGCCGACCATCTTTATTCTCACGCGCTAGGGGTCAGCGCATACTCCGTCATGATCGCTAAAGAGGTGCAGTGGCATTCTGCAGCGAATATATTTAAAGTGGCCATGGGCGGCCTTATGCATGACATTGGCAAAAAAGAAATTCCCCGTGAGATCCTGGACAAGCAACGTAAAGACATGACTGCCAAAGAAATTCAACTTTACGAAACTCACCCTCAACGCGGCATGGAGATTTTATCCCAAATCCCCACGGTTCCAAGTGATGTTCTGCAAATCGTGATGCAACACCACGAGAACTGTATGGGCCTCGGATTTCCATTGAAACTTTCAAAACGGATTATCCATCCAATGGCTAAAGTTGTGTCTGTGGCTAATGAGTTCTGCTCACTCGTACTTAAGGGCCCTCAGAGCATGGGTTTATCTCCCACTGGCGCGATCCTCAGAATGACCACTGTTCAGCCCGACAAATTTGAACGTCAATTCTTGTCAGCATTAATGCGAATATTTAAAATTCCAGATACTCTACCCAAGTCAAAAGATAAAAATGGCGCATAAAATGCCTAACCCAATAATTTGGAAATTAAAAAGGATCTTGAAGCCGGTGCTAGGAAAATTTCATGACTGATAATCTAAAAAAGGAAAAAACGATCCTCGTCGTCGATGATGACACTACATTGCGTGATGCAATCGTGTTCGACTTTAAACGCCGCGGTTATGAGGTGTTTTCTGCAGCCAACGGCACTGAGGCCTTTCAGATTGTAAAAACAAAAAAAATCGATGTAGTTATCACCGATGTTCGAATGCCACAAGGAACCGGCATCGAACTACTAGATAACATAAAATCCTATTCACTGCGAAATCCGGCAGTTATCTTTATTACTGGATTCTCTGACCTTGCTCTGGACGAAACTTACGACAAAGGCACATGTGTCGTCATGAATAAACCATTTGATCGAAAATCACTTATAGCGAGTGTAGAACGCGCACTACTTCCATATTCAGAAAAATTCGTTACTCCCATGGATGTCTTAGAGACTGATCTAAAAGTCGAATTGAAGTTTGAAGATAACATAGCGGGAAATAGGGCTAACGTATTGAATATTGGACAAGGTGGAATGTTCCTCGCATCAACAACACAAACTGGGAAACCGAACCAACGTGTGTCCTTCAGATTCGAAAACCCCGGACATGGGATCGCACTGTTATCCGGCCAGGGAATCATAAGATGGATGAGACATACTGACTCTGGAGATTTAAAAAGAGGAATGGGGATCGAAATTATCTTCTTGGAGGAAAATTGCAGAACAAGTGTAATAGCCCTTCTAGAAAGTCTCCAAATAAAAGCATACATCCCCCGCAATCTCTAACCCGAATATTACTCAACTAAAGCAATACCTGACCGTTTATTTCGGTTTAGTTTAACGCACATAAAATCAATTTGTTTTTGGTTTTGCTTCTTCTGCTGTAAGGTGCCCTATGAGCTCGCTTGTGCCTCCTCTTCACGGTGAAAGTTGTGAAATCTGTAACATCCCTTTTGAATACAAAGAAAATCCAAATTGGGAATCCGTTCGCTTAACCCTCTCTGAGACATTCGCTGCCAAACTCAAGTGGCTAGCAGTGCCGCACGAAGAATGTGACCGAATCGCCGTAGAAAGAGAAAAGGAAGAAAAAGATAGAAAGGCTCGCGAAGACAAGATCAAACACACCAAGAGGCTTTTACGGGATTTCGGATTTCCTACCTTGCTTGAAAACAAAACTTTTTTGAATTTTAATAGAACGAAAAATAACGACACTGCCTTCAAAGAATTAAATAAATGGTGCTATGGACCGATTGGTCTTCTGCTCCAGGGAGATCCAGGCAGAGGAAAAAGCCACTTGATGGCCGCTTTCGTCAATAAGTGGGCTGAAATGGGCATACCAGTAGCATTTCAAAACGTGAGTGATCTCATGGAAATGCTCAGACGAGGTTTCGATGACGGATCCTATCAGGACCGAATTAGAATTCTCACTTCCACCGAAGTAAAGATTCTAGTTTTAGATGATATCGGCGCAGAACAGCCGAAGGATTGGGTCAAGGAAAAACTTTATCAGATCATTGATGCGCGGTTACGTAACCAAATGCCGATATTTGTTACGACAAATTGTACAAAACGAGAACTCAGCGACAACCTTCATCCGCGCGTAACCAGCCGACTAGTGGAAGCTTGTAAGTGGATCACCTTGAAGGGCGAGGATTATCGAGACGAAATCTCTAGAATTAGAACGATGAGAGAGTCCGACGAACAAAAAGAAGAAGAACGAAAAACCACTGAGAAGAAACAACGCGATCGAGTTGCCGAAGAAGAGTTAGTGAAAAAAGATTTGGAGATGATCGAGTTTCATAAAAGAGAAGCGGTAAGATTAGAACTTGAAGCCAAATTACAAAGGGAAAAAACACTTTCCGCAAGCAGGGCCTCAGAACAAGAATCAAAATCTACTCGGCAACTTCCTATGCCATTTTCAGAATCAGACAAAGAAGCACTGCGCAATTCCTTAGTCGACCCGTTTTGGTTAACCGATTAAGGTAACTCTTAAAAAAGATCAAAAATACGACTATATTTTCAAGTTTTTCTTAAAAATATTTTAAATTGCCTTCACAGTTTTTAAGAAAAATTTGACAGGTCCCTTTCTATTGGTTAGTCCAGTATCAAAGGATGCGGCTATACTTTAGGTAATTATGCCAAAGCTTATGCCGTAAAAGAAGAAATGAAACGCACCGTACTTATGTTTGGAATGGGAATCGCATTTATTGCTTCTACAACATCTTCTAGTTTTGCTTCTGAAAGCAAAACGTATAAGGCACTAGCGCAAGCTTACCGTCACGCTAAGAAGCCTTCTCAATTTTTATTTACTGCTGATAAAGAAGCAGATTGTGCCGAAGTTTATAAAAACGGCGACATGGATAAGAGCAGTTTTCTATTTAGCCGTAAAGGAGCTATGATTGTAGCCACCCAAAGTAACGGCGGTTCTGCCGAATACTTTTTTACCGCCAGATCCCGTAATGCCGATTACCTGGCTGAAGAAAAAATCGGTACTAAAAAAGTTGAGCTGAAAGCCAGAGAAACCGAAGATGGTTCTTTAATCATTAAAATGTCTGGTGAACATTCAGGCTACATCACCTGCTCTGTTCAAACTTACTAGTAACTTATTTTGTTTTGAGAATATTCTGTTTTAAGTATTATATTCTGCCTTATTTGAAGGAAGGCACCTTAGGGTGCCTTCCTTTCCAAAATTCCTCTTTTTCCCTTAAAAAATTATATCCTAAAATGGTCCATGTGTAGGTCCTTGTTTTCTGCCACATTAGTGTTTACTCATTGACGGCCCCTTATTCTTGCGGGAACATGTTACAATTATAAAGATCTTAATTTTAAAGGGACCGCTACTTTGATCACAGCTATCTTTTCATTTCTTTTCTTACTTAATCCAGCTTTTGCCGAAATTCAATTATTTGAACTTAAAGGCAGTGAAGCCTTAACGCAAGCAGTTGCATCTTCTCAGCGCCTACGCTCTATGCAACTTGATCTTGAAGCCTCGGAAAAACAGTCTAATTCGGCTCATTCTTCTCTTTTTCCTAAATTAAGCTTGGAAGGTTACTATCGATATCAGACCAATGTTCAAACCATCAATTTGCCCATTCCTAATTCAATACCCATTCAATTTGGGGACCACAACAATTATAGTGTGGGTCCGACTTTAAGCTATACTCTCCTTGATGGAGGCCGCCTCGGCCAAATTTATCAGGGTCAATTGAAACTCAAGGAATCAAAGGAACAGGATCAAAAAGCAACTCGACTAGACCTAGAAAGTGCCGTGCTAGGTACTTACGTGCACACCCAGTTAAATCTCGAACAAATTAAAACAGTGGCAGCTTCCTTAGAACTGTCCGAAAGCCAAGGTCGTGAAGTAAGTTCTCGTTTCAAGGCGGGCTCTAGCTCGGAGCTAGATCTCTTGACGGCACGCCAGGACGTATTGAACTATAAGTTAAAATACAAGCAAACACAGTCTGAACTTGCCGCATCGTTACGAGATCTAATCTCACTTACTGGAAATACGCTCATACGGGATCCTTCCCGCCCCACCCCAAGAGGAAATCCAAACTCTACCGTATGGCTTGAACTTGACAGTTTAGATGATTCGATAAAGGCCCAAGAAAAAGATCCAATAGCTGAACCTGATCAGAATCAACCGAAAATCCAGGGTCAATCTTTTAAAGCAGACGCTCTCGAGCTTGCAGCAGGTGCACAAAGAGCCGCTGCCTATCCCACTCTTGTTCTTACGGCGCAAGCGACTTATGGGTATCCCAATGGCCCTCTTCTTCAAAATGTGAATCAAAATAGCTTTTCCGCAAATTTTTCAATGCCCATTTGGGAGTTTGGTCGAACCCAACTTCTCGCTGCCCAAAAACAAGCGGAAGCAGAATCAGCAAGAGCGGCTAAAGATCAATTCATGATCGACATACTACGGGATTTTAGAAAGGCAAAAGACCTAATATCAAGCTTACGGGAACAGGAACAAATTACGCTGAGTAGTGTAGAAACGGCTCAACGCTCTGCCCAGCTTTATTACCAATCTTATAAAGCTGGGCATCTGAACTTAATCGACGTACAAGCGGCGAACAATCGTGCCCTTCAGACAAAGTTTAATTTAGCACAGATTCGCGCCGCAATCTTAAGCCAGCTAATTTCTATGCATGCCATCGCCGGGAAGGACTTTCTTGAATGAAAAAGCGTCTTTTAATAGTAATTATTCTCTTATTAATTATTGGTATAGCCCTGATCGCAAAAACCAAGTTTTTTAAGAATGATTTTCGCTACGCTGGCACTCTTGAGGCCACTAAAGTAGATCTTTCGGCTCGATTATCGGCTGTCATTGATCGCATGGACGTTCGCGAAGGAGATCATGTTAAAGCTAAACAGCTAGTAGTGGCCCTTTCCTGCG
>JBDSKY010000461.1:0-11919 GCA_039916675.1 Bdellovibrionia bacterium | reverse complement strand
TAGGTTTTAACAGCAGCTAAGATGGGTTCAAAAACATTTTTACCCGCTTGCGCTGTCTCTTTCAACACTCGGAGTGAATCGGCATGGGTTTGCTGCGGGCGCTTCATTCTTAGCGACCTCAGAGCCTCGATCTGTCTCTTTTCGATACTACGGTCGATGTAAAGAGTTTCCATCTTTCGTGGAGATTCTGGGGCCTGGTATTTATTAACCCCGACCATGACTTTCTCTCCACTCTCTAATTGACGCTGAAAATGGTAGGCACTATTGGCAATTTCAGACTGAGGGTAACCGCGTCCGATGGCGGCAATCATGCCGCCCATATCATCAATCTTCTTCATGTATTCCAAGGCATCGGCTTCCATTTTATGGGTCAAGGATTCCATGAAATAAGATCCCCCGAAAGGATCTGCTACATTGGCAACGCCGGTTTCTTCAGCGATGATTTGTTGGGTTCTTAACGCGATCATGACGGCTTCATCCGTAGGAAGTGCCAGCGTTTCATCCATACTGTTGGTGTGTAAAGAATTCGTTCCACCCAGTACTCCAGCTAGAGCTTGGATCGCTACTCTTACTATATTATTATACGGCTGTTGAGCGGTGAGAGAAACTCCCGCAGTCTGAGCATGTGTCCTTAACATCAGAGATTTAGGATCTTTGGCCTTATATTTGTCTTTCATCAGCCTTGCCCAAATTCTGCGAGCGGCCCTAAATTTAGCTATTTCCTCGTAAAAATCACTGTGTACGTCAAAGAAAAAAGAAAGTCGCGGAGCAAACGCATCTATGTCAAGCCCTCTACGAAGAGCTTCATCCACATAAGTCGCGCCATCGGATAATGTGAAGGCCAGCTCTTGTACGGCGGTCGCCCCAGCTTCGCGGATGTGATATCCGCTAATGCTTACTGTATTCCAGTTAGGATAATGTTTAGTGCAGTATTCGATAGAGTCGGTTACCAGATTCACGGCTGGAACTACAGGATAGATCCATTCCTTCTGTGCAATATATTCTTTTAATATATCATTTTGCAGGGTCCCTCTGACCTTCTCTTTTGGGACGCCTTGCTTTTCAGCAATTGCGAAGTACATCGCTAAAACTACAATTGCAGGCGCATTAATAGTCATTGAGGTGGTGACATCGCCTAATGGAATGCCAGCGAACAAAGTTTCCATGTCTTCGATTGAAGCTACAGATACCCCGCACTTGCCTACTTCGCCTTTGCCTTGGGGGCTATCGGGATCAAAGCCCATTAAGGTGGGCATGTCAAAAGCAGTGGAGAGGCCCGTTTGTCCGTGTGCAAGAAGCATCTTAAATCGCTTATTGGTATCTTCAGCACTTCCGAAGCCCGCGAACTGTCGCATCGTCCAGAGTTTTCCCCGATACATATTTCGTTGAACGCCGCGCGTGTAGGGAAATTCGCCTGGAAATCCACTGTCTTTCAGATAGTCAAATCCGATTGCCTCAAGGTCAGCAGGGGTGGAAAGCAGCGGAACTTCCATGTCGCTGAGGGTAGTAAACTTTTTTGTCTTACTCTGATTTCTTTTTATGGGGCCGGCTGTAGCGGTATCTGGCGACCCAACTGCCGAGCGAGACTCTGCTTTTTGAATTCGCTCTTCCCATTCCTTCTGACTCTTGCGAATCGTACCGAGGTCATTGCCATTGAGATTTCTCGATGGGGGAGGCGAAATTCTTTCAGACATATGGTGCTCCTAGTGTCTCAATGCTGCAAGTTCCTGTGCGGCAATTACGATGCGTTGAATCTCGGAGGTGCCTTCATAAATTTCTGTAATCTTGGCGTCCCGAAAGTTTCTTTCTACAACATACTCTTTCGTGTATCCATAACCACCGTGAACTTGGATGGCTTTGGTGGCTATCCACATCGCTGCTTCTGAAGCAGCCAGCTTGGCCATAGCGGCTTCCTTGGTATATTTTTGTCCCGTGTCCTTGTTTCTTGCCGCCGACCAAGTGAGCAGACGCGCGGCCTGAAGTCGGGTAGCCATGTCGGCAATAAAAAATTGAATGGCCTGCAATTTCGCAATTGGAGCTCCAAATTGCTCTCGCTCGGATGCAAATTTCTTGGATGCATCGAGTGCGCATTGCCCTATTCCTAGAGCTTGCGAAGCTATACCAATCCGGCCTCCATCTAAAGTGGTCAATGCGATTTTAAGACCTTCGCCAACTTTACCTAAGAGGCATTCTTCCGGTACGAATACATCATCAAAAAATAATTGAGCAGTGGAGGAAGCCGTTATCCCCAATTTGTCTTCCAGCTTGGCAACATGAAAACCTTTGGACTTCGTATCCACAATAAAAGTGCAAATTCCTTTATGCTTAAGTTTTGGATCCACAGTCGCGAAAAGGATACAGTAGTCGGCTTCTTTGCCGCTGGTGATCCAATTCTTGGTTCCCTTGATCGTGTAGCCACCCTTAGTGGGTGTTGCTTGGCATTTCAACCCCGCAGGGTCAGATCCATAGCCTGGTTCTGAGAGGGCGAAACAACCCAATTTTTCACCCTTTGCAAGTGGGGTTAAAAACTTCTGTTTTTGTAATTCATTCCCAAAGGCCAAAATAGGGAAACAAACTAAAGAATTATTCACGGACATGATGACTGCAGTTGAAGCACAGGCTGATGCAACTTCCTCGAGTGCCATGGCATAGGATACGACGTCCATTCCGGCGCCCCCCCATTGCTCGGGTACCATCATCCCCATCATTCCCATTTCAGCGAGCTGTTTGACAATTTCTGCGGGAAAATGGCCAGTTTCGTCGTTTTCTTTCGCAAAGGGTCTGATTTTGTCGTCCGCAAAAGAACGTATTTGTTCGATTAAAATCTTTTTTGAATCATCAACTTCCGGCCATCCGTTTAAATTCATTTATTTATAACCCCTTAAAATTCGGTTTACGCTTCTCAGCAAAAGCAGCCATTCCTTCAAGCTGGTCCTGGCTACCAAAGAGGCGACTAAATGCTTGTGCTTCGGCATCTAGTTTAAAATTGAGACCAGAAGACTCAGAAAATTCGTTCATTAATTGTTTTGCACGCGCGATTGCAGCGAAAGATTGCGTACTAATAGTTTTTGCAAGGTCCAGAACTTCCGACATGAAACTCGCTGCGGGATAGACATGATTGACCAAACCAATAGCGAAGGCTTCGTCGGCTTTAATCTTTCTCCCTGAGAAGATTAATTCTTTTGCACGAGGGAGCCCGACAAATTTAGCAAGTCTGATGGTAGCGCCGAAGCCGGGTATTAGGCCTAAACCTACTTCAGGTTGGCCAAAAACCGCTTTATCGCTAGCTAAGATAAAATCACAGGCGATTGCCATTTCGGTTCCGCCCCCGAGAGCGTAACCGTTTACAGCTGCGATAGTAGGCTTAGGCATGAGTTCAAGAAGTTTCGTAACCTCATGGCCGGCCTGCGAGAATTCTACACCCTCACTTGCCGACTTCGTTGCCATCTCACTGATATCGGCGCCAGCTATAAATGCCTTGTGTCCATCTCCGGTTAAAATGATTACCCGGGTGGCAATGTTCTCGGCTTCATGAGTAAGGAAATGTTTCATTTCCTTCAAAACGGGAGTGTTTAAAGCGTTAAGCGCGGCAGGGCGAGATATTTTCATGATCTTAATGCCGTGCTCTACGCTGTCAATAATGAGATGATTATACTTCATAGCGATAAAATCCTCGTCCGGTTTTTTTACCAAACCAGCCTGCCGCAACGTATTGTTTGAGCAAAGGTGATGGTCGGTATTTAGTATCACCCAATCCTTGATGTAATACTTCCATAATTGCTAGACAGGTGTCGAGTCCAATAAAGTCGGCCAAGGTAAGTGGTCCCATGGGCTGATTTGTACCCAGCTTCATGGCTGTATCGATATCCTCAGCGGAGGCGACGCCTTCATGTAGAGTTGTAATTGCTTCATTGATCATGGGCATCAAGATTCGATTTACTGCGAAGCCCGGGGAGTCTTTGGCTTCAATAAAGGTTTTACCCATCTTTTCTGATATTTCTCGAACCCGTTTAAAAGTTTCAGGTGACGTCTGTAGTCCTCTAATTCCTTCAACAAGTTTCATCACGGGTACGGGATTCATGAAATGAATTCCGGCTACGAGTTCAGGCCGTTTTGTCTGAGCCGCAATAGCTGTGATACTAATGGACGAAGTATTGCTCGCTAAAATAGTTCCAGCTGGAGAGATTTCATCCAGTTGTCTAAAGATCTGAAATTTTAATTCTGGTTTTTCCGTAACAGCTTCTATTACAAAATTAGATTGAGAGAGGCCCTTCATTCCGTTGACGGGATGAATATTGTCTAAAGTAGTTTTCACTTCTTGTTCGGTAAGCTTACCTTTTTCGACTTGTTTTTTGAGTTGGGCAGCGATTTTGATTTTTGCTTTTTCAACAATCCCTAAATCTTGATCTGCAAGATCTACATAAAAGCCAGACTGTGCAGCAATCTGTGCAATGCCAGCTCCCATCTGCCCAGCGCCTAAAATGCCTATACGGTGAATCTCGGGGGTCATTACGCAGCCTTTCTTAATTATCCTACTTGTGGGGGTCGCTCTCAAAGATCACAAATGGGTGAGAACACTCTCCACTTTCTTATCCTACATCGCACATTTGCGCAAAAATCAGATCATTTTCCAATACAAAAGTTGGAAAAAATTTTCCCAAGGATATCATCTGGCACGGTTTCGCCAATGAGAGGACCTAATGCATACAGGGCTTGTCGAATGTCTGACGCAAATAGATCTATTTCAGGAGCTACTACTGCTCTTTGAAGGTGCCCTGAGGCATCAATTACGGCAGAGAGATGATCTAATCGCGTTAGGAGAAGTTCACCCTGATCGCGGCGAGTCCATTTGTCGCAAAACTCAATAATGCGGTCCACTGCTTCATGAATTCCAGATCCTGACAAAGCGGAGGTGGCAATCCAAGAGGTGAGCTTCAGCTCTGAACAAGGATGAAGGAATGCGTCGATTTCGCTTTTGCTCACCTTGTCAGCTTTGGTTAAAATTCCTATGGTTTTGCTGGCCAAAGAAGCGCCAGAGGATGCTGTAACTAGAGTTTCCCACTGAGCTTTAACCTGAGAAAAAGGAGATTGGGGATCCACAATGAATAAAATTAAGTCCGCTTCTCGTAAGGATTTGTGAGATCTTTCAATCCCGATGATTTCTATTGGATTATCGGTAGTTCTAAGTCCGGCCGTATCTTCAAGGCGAAGAGTTAAGGTGCTGTCCTTTCCTCTTAAGATAAGTTTTTCTCGGATGACATCCCGAGTAGTTCCTTCGATTTCAGAAACGATGGACCTATCTTCACCCAAAAGTGAATTGAAAAAACTAGACTTACCCGCATTCGGCAATCCGATAAACGCTACTTTAATACCTTCCTGGAGCCTAATGCCGCGGTCAAAAGAGTTTCGAAGTTTCTCAAGCACTTGCAGTACGGGTTTGACTTCAATCTTTAACCGAGGAAGAGAAACCTCTTCTACATCCTGGTCGGCAAAATCAATTCCGACTTCTCCCAGAGTTGCTATCCTTCTAAGGTTTAAAGAAAGCTCATCTAAGAGGCTGTTTTGACTCCCAGACATTTTCTCCAAAGCGAGCGAAACAGCCCCGTCGTTGGATGCCTCTATTAAGTCGGCGACAGCTTGGGCTTGAAATAGGGACATCTTGCCATTTTTTACTGCTCGAAAGCTAAACTCACCGGGTAGGGCCTGGCGCACACCCCAGGTTTGAAGAGTCTCCATTAATCTGTGAGCAATGTAGGAGCCGCCATGTACGTTAAATTCGACCAAATCCTCACCTGAATAGCTGTTGGGCCCAGGGAATTTGACGAATAAAGCATCATCCAAAAGTTGTCCGTTCTCCAGGTAAAGCGGCGCGCGGATTAGTTTTCGGGGCTCCAAAGTATCTGAAGACGCTAGGTGAGCTACATGGCAAAGGGCTTCAAAAGCCTTTGGCCCACTCGCTCTAACAATGGCGATTGCACCTCCAAGCTGAGTTGAAATCCCTGCAATCGTATCTTCAGAAAGATAATTGGACCGAACTGACATTAGGTTGCTGGCGCCGTATCAAATTTCTTATTTAGAATCACCTGCTGAATGATACTAGCGATTGCATTGACCAGCATATAAACGGTTAATCCAGCGGGTAATGCAAGCATGAATGCCCCAAAAATCAGAGGCATCATCTGCATCATTCTCGCCTGGGCCGGATCTGTCGCAGTATTAGGGGTCAGCTTCTGTTGCACAAACATCGTAAGTGAGAGAAGCACCGGAGTTACATAAAATGGATCATGGCTAGATAAGTCCCTGATCCAGAATATAAATGGGGCATGGTAAAGCTCAATTGAGCTGTAAAGAACCCGATACAGAGCAAAAAATATCGGCATCTGGATGAGCATGGGTAAGCAACCGGCCATAGGGTTATAGCCGTTACTTTTCATCATAGTCAGCATTTCACGATTTAATGCTTCTTTATCGTCTTTATATTTTTCCCTAATTCTTGCTAGCTGAGGCTGAAGTTTAGCCATTTTCTTCATGCTCTTCATACTCTTGTAGGTCAGAGGATAGGTCAAAATCTTGAGCAATATAGTGAGGACGATAATAGCTAAACCGTAATTCTGAGCGAACTGGTAAAGCCATTTCAAAAGCTTCAGCAATGGGTATGCAAAAATAGTAAACCAACCGAAATCAACGGTGTGGTCCAAGGTAGGCTCAACTTGTCGAAGAAACTCTAACTCTTTAGGGCCAAAGTACACGCGAACCGGAATGGTGATCGAATTTTCAGAAACAGGATAAACTAAACTAATTCCGGCCTTTGTAGCGCCAAGAGGTTGAACTAAGCCGGAAGGTTGAGTTTGGCCTTGGGCAACAACGGTCAAGATAAAGTAACGATTCGTTGCTCCAATATACTTAACCGGAGTTGGAATTTCCTTGAGAGGCTGAGAATCTTTCAGCATAAGGCGTTCGATATTTTGATTAGTCCAATAAACGAGTTGCCGGTCTTGAGCTTCAGGGTCTTTCTCAGGACTTTGGGACGCTAAGGAGACAAATGCAAACTTTGGCCGTTTAGCTTTAAATTCGGCTTTGACGGTCATATCGAGATAAGGCTTTTGCCCTGTAATATCAAACTCTCTAGAGAGTTTTACATTTGCGTCTTCATAGCTCCAGACAGCACCCTGTGGAGTAGAAGTAAGTTTTCCTTGAACATTGTTTAGATATCCAAAGTTTGGGTCGTCAAATGCGAAGCTTAGTGCCCCGCCTTCTTGAGTCACTGAATGAAGGTCAACTGCTGGTGCTCCGGGGGCGAGCGCTAATTTATAGTTTTTTAGTGACCAGCCACTAAAAAAGAAATTTCCATCTCCCAGTAAGGCAGTCCCCATGTTGGTCACCAGGGGCAGGGTTTTCTCTGGATGTGGGGCAGAGAGGACTGGAGTATGGATTTGACCTTGAGAAGAAGAGGCAACTTGTGAGTCGCCAGACGACAAATTCGTCTGAGTGTTCGCCACGTTATTTGAAGTCGCAGGCGAATTCACAATAGTGGTGATTTCACCCCCTGGGTGCATATGGGGTTCGACATAAAGTTTTTGCCAGCCCATAAAAATAAGAAAACACAATGTGACTGCCAAAATGGTGTTGCGGTCCATGAATATTACCTTCTCTCAAATCAATTATAGTTGCAGTAGGGCTTTCCTATAGCACGAGGCACGGGGTCATAGCCAGCTCGAGCAAGCGGATTACATCGACAAATTCGTTTAAATGACAGAAAAACTCCATATACAGGCCCATGGGCTTCAAGAGCTTCAGTGGCGTACCGACTACAGGTCGGCTCAAATCGGCATCCGAAACCCGCACCTATCATTAGATGGAGTAAAGGAGAAAATATAAGACGATAAAAATTAAGAAGAATTTTAAAGAACTTTAATAGCATCTGTAAGCTGGCCACGTAAGGACTTTCCCAATCGATTAGGATAAGGGTGTGCCATCTTTTTTTTCAATGGGATGACAACATTATAGTCGAAGCAGCCTAAAGCCTCACCGTTAATACGGAATGACTCTCGGATTTGTCGTTTAACTCTATTGCGTTCCACAGAAGATCCCCGGGCCTTTAACGTGATCCCTAATCTATAATGAGGGAGATCGTTTTTGATCCGGAAAATAGTACACTCGGGAAGTCGAATTACTTGACTTCCATCGAAGAAACGCCGGTATTCCCACGAAAAGTGGAGACGACGGCCTTTATCGAAAGCTTCAGAGTGAGTGGAAGACAGCGTAAACTACTTGCCTGCTACAGTAACAGTTAAGCGTTTGCGGCCCTTGGCTCTACGTCTTCTGAGGACGTTTTGGCCTCCTACGGTTTTCATACGAGCACGGAAACCGTGGCGACGACGACGTTTAGTTCTACTTGGTTGGTACGTTCTTTTCATAAAAATTAAAACTCCAAAAAATCAGATATTTGAGGAAATACACAACAGAAGTCACATTGTCAAGAAGAAGTCCCCATGTTATTCGATTAGGCTCCTCTATGAAAGAATCAATTCAAATAGATAAAGGCCAATGGCCAGAGCTCTGGGAAGCAACTTGCCGACTTCTCGAACAGACCGTTGTGTCCAGTCAACTTACAGCATGGATTAATCCATTAGAGTTAGTCGAAGTTGCTCCTGGGGACAATGGATTAAAGATCAAAATGGGTGCCCCCAACGAATTTACAGCCCAATGGGTACGAGATCGGTACATGAGGCATATCAATGCAGCACTTACACAGGTCATAGGTGCTCCTTGTGAATTTCAACTCGAAGTGAATCAGGGTGTAGAAGCAGTTGTTAATATTTTTGAAGAACTTCAAGAAGAGGAAGTGGATGAACCTCGAGTCTTGGTGGAGCCACCACCCAACGCACCAGCCACTACAGCAGGGTTTGTAACTGGGGGACGGTCTGCGAAGGATTGTCCAGATCCACGGTATGTTTTTGATAATTTTGTAGTGGGAGCAAGTAATCAGTTTGCCCACGCAACTGCTATAGCAGTTGCGGAACAGCCTGCCCGTCAGTACAATCCGTTGTTTCTTTATAGTCCGCCTGGATTAGGTAAAACTCATCTCCTTCATGCTATTGGAAATCGAGTGATTGCCCATAACCCAGACGCAAGGGTGGCTTATCTATCTGCCGAAAAATTTGTAAATGAATTGATCGATTCCCTTCAGCATAGACGAATGTCTCAGTTCCGAGCTAAGTATCGAGACAGCTTTGATATTATTTTAATAGATGATATTCAGTTTATTGCTGGTAAAAACACCAGCGAAGAAGAGTTCTTTCATACGTTCAATGCATTGCATAGTTCGAAGAGGCAGATTGTCGTAAGCAGTGATCGTCCTCCAAAAGAAATTGAAGGCCTAGAAGAAAGAGTTAGAACAAGATTTGAATGGGGCCTAATCGCGGATATCAGTCCGCCTGAGATAGAGACTCGTATCGCGATTTTAAAATCAAAGGCGGAGAGAGATGACATCTATCTTCCAGATGATGTCGCCACTTTTTTGGCGTCTTATATTAAATCAAATGTCCGAGAGCTTGAGGGTGTTTTAATTCGCCTGCAAGCTCAGGCTTCCTTAACGGGCGCTGAAATTTCTTTAGAAATGGCAAAGCACGAGCTGAAGACGATAGTCCTTCCTAACGGAGGTGGGACCACCTACACGATCGAATCCATTCAGAATGCAGTTACAAAACACTTTCATATCAAGATGCAGGACTTAAAGTCGGCGGCTCGTACCCGTTCCGTATCTTTACCGAGGCAGATAGCCATGTATTTGATTCGCAAATATAGTGGACTAGGGTTTAAGGAGATTGGGAATTTTTTTGGTGGAAAAGATCACACTACTATTCTCCACGCCTGTAATAAGATAGAATTGGGAGTTGAAGAGGATAAGGAGATTCGAGAAGCGGTAGAGGCAATTCAAAACCTTCTTTAATTTCTTCTTTTAAAGATGACAAAGAAAAAAACTACCAAGCCCCAGCTGACTAGCAACAGTATAGAAGTTTTAAAAAGCCGGTACCTGTTAAAAGATAAAGTAGGCACCATTGTCGAAACACCAGCTGAACTCTTTTGGCGTGTGGCGCAAGCTATCGCCAATGGCGAATCAAGGGACGGAGATTACTGGGCCGAAGTTTTTTACGACATGATGGCTGAGCGACGCTTTGTTCCCAATAGTCCCACTCTCATGAATGCTGGCAAAAAAGGCGGACAACTTTCAGCCTGTTTTGTTCTTCCGCTGCATGATTCCTTAGACTCTATTTTTGATACATTGAAGTCAGCGGCAAAAATTCATCAATCGGGAGGGGGAACCGGGTTTGCTTTTTCCCAACTCCGTTCGAGGGGTAGTCTCGTCAGAACAACTCATGGTGTAGCATCAGGGCCTGTTTCATTTATTCGAATATTTGATGTCGCGACCGAAACCATCAAACAAGGGGGCACTAGGAGAGGCGCTAATATGGCGATCCTCCGAGTTGATCATCCTGATATTTTAGAGTTTATAAATTCGAAGTTAGATCAGAAAGCCATGATCAATTTTAATATCTCGGTGGGGATTACAAACGAATTCATGGAAGCTCTCCACGAAGACGAAGAGTTTTGGTTGAAGGATCCCCGAGATGGGCAAAGGGTAAAACAAGTTAGCGCGCGGGAGCTTTTTGACTCGATAATAGATTCTGCCTGGAAGTGTGGCGATCCGGGATTGGTGTTTTTAGACCGGATGAATTTATTTAACCCCACTCCCTTGGAAGGGGATATGGAAAGCACAAATCCCTGCGCGGAGCAGCCGTTATTGGCCTACGAATCCTGCAACCTAGGCTCACTCAATTTAGGCCAATATTTTCGTGCTAAAGGTTTTGATTGGAAGCTCTTTCGAAATGATATTTGGGCTGCCATAAGATTCTTAGACAATGTGATCGATGAAAATACCTATCCAGTTGTTGAGACCAAGAAGATCACACTCAGAAACAGAAAGATTGGACTTGGAATTATGGGCTTTGCTGATCTCCTCCTTTTAGAGGGGATTGCATATGCCAGCGCCGAAGCTTTGGAGTACGGCGAGAAAATCATGAGCTTCCTGGATCGGGAGGCCAAACTAGCATCTACGAATCTAGCCGAAGACCGGGGGCCCTTTCCTAACTGGAAAGGTTCTATGTGGCATAGGTTAGGATATCGACCTCTAAGAAATTCCACCGTCAGCACTGTGGCTCCGACCGGCACAATTAGTATTATAGCTGGGGCATCCAGTGGAATAGAGCCTATTTTCTCAGGAGTTTTTTATCGAAATGTTTTAGATGGCAAAAGGCTCACAGACCTTCATCCAACTCTGGAGAAGAAACTAGGCGATAAATCTTACGATTTGACCACCCTCACGGATAAAAAAATCTCGGAACTACTGGGACCGGCTTGGTCACCTGCCTGGACAGTTCCTGTAGAAAGTCACGTGAAGATGCAAGCAGTGTTTCAAAGGCATTCTGATAGCGCAGTGTCTAAGACTATCAATTTACCCGAGTCAGCCACGAGGGCAGACATCGCCTCTGCTTATCTGTTCGCCTATAAATTAGGATGCAAGGGGATTACTGTGTATCGCGACAAGAGTAGATCAACGCAGGTCTTCGATGTTAATCCGCCAGTCGTGGAGCCTGAATATTGCCCCTCTTGTTAAGTGGGTAGCCTTGATGTAAGGTTCAAAAAGTCGGTGCGGGCGTAGCTCAGTTGGCTAGAGTGCGAGCTTCCCAAGCTTGAGGTCGAGGGTTCGAACCCCTTCGCCCGCTCCAACATTATCTCTCAAAGTTTTGAGAGCGAGTTTTATAGAGACTAGATAATAAAAGTATAAAAGCCCGGAACTGCTAAAGAAATTTAGCAGTTCCGGGCTTTTCCTTTTTTGAGAATTGCGCAAGTGTGACT
>JBDSKY010000460.1:0-5430 GCA_039916675.1 Bdellovibrionia bacterium | reverse complement strand
CAATCCAGGTTCTGCTTGACCACCATGCCGATATTTCGATTGCAGATTATAATGGTAGGACAGCATTTTCTATTTTAAATTCTTATAAGAATAAAAGATCTAGGTTAGTTAAAACTAACTTTCAAATTCGGATTCTTCAAGACCTAATTGAGGCATACGACCAACGAGAAGAAACAAGTGCGGACGCTGTCTCAAGCGACCCTAGGGACATCCAACCACCAGCCTCTTCAAGTATTCTGAACCAAGAAATAATTGCATGTAGTTCTTGCTTTGAGACGTTTCGAGGACAAACTCCAGTTTATAGAAATGAATACTGCTTGTTGTGCAAGGAGTGCGGCCACAGTTTCCTAAAATATGCTCTGAATAATTCTGATAAAGAGATTATCTATTTTCCAGTTTCCTCAGAAGAAAGCTTAAGACATGAAGTAAATGTAGACTTTATTCAAGAGCTTGGTGCATCCGAACCAGAAGCACGGATGTTTCTGATAGGCCAGATGACACAAAAGCTCAAAAAAATTGAAAATTGGAAATTCTGTCCTGTAAACGGGTGTAAGAATGGGGCTGTCTTTAACAACGAATCAACATGGTTTCATTGTTCTATTTGTACTTTTTACGGTTGTATTAACTGCGGGAAGCCTCATGCAAAACTTCAACCGGACAATGAAGACTGCTTGACTGCCGCGGGATACAAAAAATGCCCGGGATGTGAGATTCCTTCTATTCGCATATCAGGATGTCATCTTATGACGTGCCCGAATTGCTCTACTCACTGGAACTGGAACTCAGGGAGAAAGTTTCAAGAAGGCAGAGACAAGCGAAATGGACATTATTTCGTTGACGAAATATCCCCTATTACTTGGAAAAAGGAAGTGAATAGCTAACTCACAAGCAGAGGTTGGTCGTCTGAGAGGCATCTCTTTTGCTTAATAAAGAAGCATCATGCCAGACCGAAAAAGGCTTCAGAATCCACAAGGCGGACTAACACCGGCCGGCCGAGAGTATTTCAAAAAAACTCAAGGCGCTCATCTCAAACCCGGAGTCAGGGGACCAGCGGATACTCCTGATAAAATGCAGAGGAAAGGTTCCTTTCTTCGGAGATTTTTTCTTCATCCTCGTGGACCGCTAAAGGACAAGAAGGGCAGGGCAACACGCTTAGCCCTCTCAGCGCAAGCTTGGGGCGAACCGGTACCTCAAACTCCTCTGGATACAAAGCGTCTCGCTCGAAAAGGGAAAGAGCTGCTGGGACGTGTTCGCGAGCTATTCAGGAGAAAAAAAGCTTCGCCTGCGGCCAAAGCTAATGGCACCTACACTCATCCTGAGTTGCGCGAAAAAATTAAAGCGCAGGTGATGAAGAGTGACAAAGGTGGCAAACCCGGACAATGGAGCGCTCGCAAAGCTCAACTAGTCGCATTAGAATATAAGCGGCAAGGAGGAAAGTATCAAAGTGGAAAAAAGGCGCCCCAGAAAAATTTAGATCGATGGACAAATGAAGATTGGACAACTGTAAATGGAAAACGGGCGAGACAACCCACTGCAACTTCACGTTACCTCCCACGTAAAGCGTGGGAGCAATTAAACCCTGCTGAACGTCGTTCGACTGACCGAAAAAAGCAAATCGCATCTCGAACTGGAAAACAGTTCGTCCCTAATACAACTGCTGCGCGGCGTGCACGAAAGTCTTCTAGCAGCTCATAGAATCAAGGCAGCTTATTGTTGAAAAATCGTACGCCCAGGCCCGCAAGTCGCATAATAAGTCAGTTTGAGGACATGGTCTACTGGACCTGCGTTCTAATTTTTGTACGTGCTCTGACTCTTCATTCCCTTATAATTCTTGTCTGCTATTCCTAGTAAAATAAGCATAAAGGATACAAGGCGAATAGAATATATAAATGGGTAGTATTCTCCGCCTTGATCGGTCACTACCAGGATTAAACGCTCCACAGCCATAATCCAGAAGGCGACCCCAAAGATCAGAAACAAGCGATCTCTTGTTTTAAACCAGAACTTTAGAAAGTAGATTCCACAGGCCCAAGCACCTAGCATCGTAGCGCCCGACAAGAATTGAGATAGATTGGCTATGTATCCCATATGAACCCCCAGAGGAGGACTGCGAACCCAAATAATGCAGGCAGAGTCCGGATTACAGACATATCTACGGTTGGTAATAGGACCAGGTCTGCGAAAAGCAAAGTGTTATTGATTCCCAGACAGGAAAAGCAGATCACGCTCCAAAATAAAAGACGTGTTTGATGTCGTCTATTCTCGAGATAAAGAAGCACAGCACATAAAATGCTTGTCAATGCGCACATGAGATAGACAAGAGCTGAAATCATGATTTGCCACCTCGTAATTTAAATGCGTCAGCAAATTGTTGTAATATCGTTGTCGGTTGCGAATAGATTGAGTCGACAACCTTATAGGGCCTGATCCGGTTTTGTGTAGCAAGACTTGCAACCAGCTCTTCTATATCAGCCGAGCTAGGTTTGAATTTATGAATATCCTTGGTCTCATGCATTCGGACAAGCACCCCTCTTGTGTATAAATCGTTCAACCTTTTTGTAATGGATGGAACAGTGCTTCGCAGCTCTTTTGCAATTTCACTGGTGGTCCAGAGAATTTCAGGTTTGGTATAAAGAAGAAGCAAGACCGAAAGCTGCTCGACAGAATCGATGCGATCTTTGATAAAATCTAGTATATTCTTGGGCAAATCTTCAGGAACCATGAGTTAGGTTTTCCCATTCTTTTGCAAGTGATCGAACAAAGCCCCCCTTGCTGGGGCTGCGCAGCGATTCGGTGCTATTCATGCTGTGATTCGCCTACGCCTTCATCACAAACAGTTTTTTAATCACCGGGCTATAGCTGGGTGAAAAGAACGCCAGATAAACCATCGCCATTCCCACCACGAGCGCCACTGGCAACCCATTTCGGTCCAGGAAGGTATGAACCATGAAAATATTGAGTGCGATCGGTGCCAGGACAACAAGAGCAAGAGGCACGAACAACCCTGATACTAAACAGAGTCCGCAGGCGATTTCTGTGCCCTTCAGGAGATAGAAGAAATAGTGACTGGCGTTAAGACCAGTGAAGAAAGTCGCCATATCTCCTGTGAGCGAAGGGGGTGTGGTAAAAAAGAACGCAATTCCTCCGAATAAAAAGAGGGCCCCCAATAAAATTCGAACGATGCTTTGAATCTTCTGTTGCATACTATGCCTCCCTGTTTGAAAAGAAGAAGTTTCTCTTTCAATCTTACATTAATTTAAAATTCTTTGAAAAATAAAGCATTAAAAATTGTCGAGTGGTTCGAAAGTAATTTAAAGAGACGAAGGTTCTTCTCAGCATTTGACTATTTGTTATTTTTTATCATAAAGATTGGGCGGTCTAATTTGATGAAATAGTGAATTTCTAAATTTTAAAAAGGTGACGATTCATGAAAAACTTTCTATGGCTTGCTGTTTTTATTCTATCCACAAATACCGTTTTTGCCGAAACCCGCTGGGGTTCGGAGTGTGGGCTGACAGACCAAAAGGATGATAGCTGGGTTGAGGTTGGCAAAGGCTTGAACCTGCAAAAGCTAACAAAGGCGGAGATCCGTAATCTCCCAACCCTTACTAAGCAACAGCTTATCATCATGGCCAAGGAATTCGCGAAGGGATCTGAGGACAACGTCCCAATCAACTGTGCTATCGAAGCGGTGGATTATCTCAAAGGAACTGACGATGGACCTTATATTTCCACCTATCTCGTGCGAGGTAAGAAATACACTGAAGTCCTGATCTATCCCGGCGACAATCCGATTGGCGTAATCTTCAAACAAGGTACCGTCAGCATTGTTGCCGACAATGGAGATGACTCGATCGCCTGTAGATGAGCGTACTACATATCTTTCTCATCTGCGGAAGAATCTACACTTGAGAACGTGGATGGAAATATCGCAACAAATATGCTCCCTTTTCCAACTTCGGAACTCAGTTCGATCCTTCCTCCTAAAATTCTTGCAGTCTCTTTGGCGATTGCCAAGCCTAAGCCAAAGCCTGGTTCACGCTTCTCTCTCAGGGACCCAATTCGCTCAAAAGGCTCAAAAATTCGCCCTTGCTGCTCAAGTGCAATTCCAGGTCCCGTGTCCTCTACCGCGACCCGGTACTCTCCTCTTTCAAAGGTTGTAAATATTTGTATTGAGCCCTGATTTGTGTACTTGATCGCGTTGGCTAACAGATTCTTGATCACCATATGAACCAGTACGCGATCGCTTTTAATGGGAGGCAAGGCTTTAGACGTGGAGTGCACCTTTAGCTCCAGTTGCTTTTCTTGCGCTAACTCCAAAAGAGAATCAATCAGTTCGGTCACCAAAGAAGGAAGATCGAACTCTTCTAATTGGGGATCAATTCGCCCGCTTTGATATTTGGTGAATCCAAGGAGAGAATCCATTAAAATGACACTGCGCTGCGAAGAGTCCCAAACTCGATCCAGCAGTGTTCGCTGCCTTGGCGTCAGTTTTTCCGCGTCAATTCGCTTCAACATTTCAAGCTGGAGCTGAAGCGCGGTAATGGGTGTTCTCATTTCGTGAGAGATCAAGCCCACTAAATCCAAAAAGTTGCTTTTGATTCTGTATGCTTGTTCTGCTTCATTTTTGGCAACGCGTAACTTTTCCGCTGACTGCTGAAGTTCCCGTCCGCGAGTGATCACCTCTTTTGCAAGTGATTCAAGATCTCTATGTTGACTTGAGAGCTCCTGCTGAAGCGTCTCCCTAGCTCGTTTCACTGTCACAAGGTTTCTGACTCTTGCCAAAAGTTCCTCAGAGGAGAAGGGCTTGATCAGATAATCCTGCGCTCCGAAGCGCAAAAGATGAAGACGAAGGTCTTCATCTGCTTTTGCAGTCAGGATAACGATGGGAATGCCATCCAAATGAGACCTCTTTCGAATTTCAGAGACCATTTGATCGCCACTCATTTCCGGCATCATAATGTCGCTTAGGATAAGGTCGGGTCGAGCGAGAGCCGCTTTTTCCAAGCCTTCTTTCCCATCAAAAGCGCTAATCACTTGATACTCAGGTGACAACGCTTCGACTATAAAGTGATTCATGTTTATATTGTCTTCTACGACAAGCACTGTTCCCCTTTCAGCAAATTGAGCCGTAATAGGTTTGCCCACGGCCACTCGAGTGATCTCCTTCAATTCTTCAACTGCCTGGCGGGTAAAGTCCTCTGAAACTCTCGCTTTGGCGGCTGCGGGACTAACCGATATGCCCGGCGGCGCAAAGAGTGGTAACACAACGGAAAAAAGAGCTCCGCCTCCTGGAGAATCTTCGACTTGAATCCTGCCCCCATGGAGCTCTGCAAATTCCTTGGCAATCGAAAGACCTAATCCTGTTCCACCAAATCGACGGGTGACTCCCCCGTCCACTTGTCGGAAGCGCTCAAAAATCGCGTCCCT
>JBDSKY010000459.1:0-4136 GCA_039916675.1 Bdellovibrionia bacterium | reverse complement strand
CATGGGTGGGCTCTGGGTAGATTTTGATCAAATGACCAGCGTGCCCGGATTATTTGCAGTAGGAGAAGTGGACTATTCGATCCATGGGGCCAATCGTCTAGGTGCAAATTCTTTGCTTTCTTGCATTTACGCCGGAACAATTGCCGCCCCCGCTATGGAGAAATTTGCGAAAGGTCGGAAGACCTCTGTCGAAGAAATACCTTCAAGTCTCTTTGATGGCGCTGTTCAGACCCACATAAGGCAGATCGACTCCATAAAAAAAATGAATGGTCCAGAAAACGCATTCTTGATGGGAAGAGAACTAGGCGACTGGATGACACGAAATGTTACTGTCACTCGCTATAATGACAAGCTTGCCGAAACAGATATTAAATTAATAGAATTCCAGGATCGATGGCATAAAATTGGTCTTAAAGACACGGGTAACTGGGCCAACCAATCGGTCCATTATATCCGGCAGCTTTATTCCATGTTTCATTTGGCTCGTTTGATCACGGGTGGAGCGCTTAGACGGAATGAAAGCCGTGGGGCTCATTACAAGCCGGACTATCCTCAAAGGGATGATGCAAATTTTATGAAAACTACGATTTGTACTTATAAGAGTTCAAAAACAGTGAGTCATTCTGCCCCTTTTGGAAGCGGCAAAGACCATGGAAGTCCTGAGTTTTCCTATGAACCCATTGATGTGTCATTGATTAAACCCCGTCCCAGGAAGTACGATGTAGAAAAGGGTGCGTGATGGAAAAATCGAAAAATTCTGATCCTGAGAAGAAATTCGTAGAAATCCAGATCAAACGTCAAGAGCGGGAAGGGGCTCCGATTAAATGGGAGACCTTTAAAATAAAGTGGCGACCTAATCTAAATGTCATTTCACTTTTACAGGACCTTCAAGTAAATCCGCAGACCGCTAGCGGAGAGATGACTACACCTCCAGCATGGGAAGCCGCATGTTTAGAGGAGGTTTGTGGAACTTGTTCCATGTTGATTAATGGATTGCCTCGGCAGGCTTGTACCGCTCTTGTGGATAAACTGCAGCAGCCGATCCGACTTGAGCCTTTCTCCAAGTTTCCCGTTATTCGTGACTTAATTACGGATCGTTCACGGATGTTTGAGCACTTGAAACAAGTAAAAGCTTGGATTGAAATTGATGGAACACATGACCTAGGTCCTGGACCTAAATATTCGCAAGCTCTGGCCCTAGAGCGCTACAAAATGTCTGAGTGTATGACGTGTGGCTGTTGTCTTGAGGCTTGTCCTAACTATGGACCGCAATCTCCATTCCTTGGTCCTCAGGCCATAAATCAAGTGAGGCTTTTTAATTCCCATCCTTCGGGAGAATTAAATTCTGGTGAGAGGTTGGACTCTATGATGGGAGCTGGTGGAATTACAGATTGTGGTGATGCCCAGAATTGCGTTAAGGTTTGTCCTAAGTTGATTCCGCTCACTGAATCCATTGCAGTTGTTAGTCGAGAGACCACTATCCGAGGGATTAAGAAGATTTTTGGATAGGTTTTCAGCATGAATGAGAGAGAGAGACAAAGTGGTAATTTCCAAAGAGTTGATACAAGGTTCCCTTGAAGAAGGTTGGGCCGCTTTCAAGGTTCGGCCCTGGCCTATCATAGTTATGATGTTAGGTTTGGGTGCATCAGCGGCACTCCTCAAGGTTCTTACTGGGCTTATTTTTGGTGAGAAGAGTGGGGCTGCCAATATTGTCGGAATTTTAATTCAGTTTTTATTTATGATTTTTTATCCTGGATTCCAGGCTTATATTTTAAAAGCTGTGCGTAGGGAAGGGCCCGATTGGGGAGATTTTTTTTGGGGTTGGAAATACCCCGTTAGAATTTTTGTAGCTGATATTTTAAGCAGTTTGCCTCTACTGATTACTTGTCTGATGATCGTACCAATATTGATACTGGTTCATGGTTTAGGTCTCCCTAATCCTTTGATGTATGTGATTTTAGGAGTTTTGGGCGCGGCTGCGGCTTTGGTTCTCGGTTATTTCGGGATTAGATTCAATCAATGGAGTCTTTTGCTGATTGATAGAAATGTGACTGCTCTAGAGTCAGTTAAGCAGAGTTGGAAGTTAATGGAGGGACAGATCATTAATTTCTTTGGTTTATTTGTAATACTGGTTCTAATTAATTGCTTGGGGGCCCTGGCTCTTTTGATAGGTGTTTTTGTTTCGTTGCCTGTGAGTTTGGGAGCTTTTGCTGCATTTTATGTCAAAATTTCTGAAAGGACGAAAATTTTAGCATGATTGAATCTCTTCAGCCTTATCAACCTATTCGTAAAATCGCCGAGGACCTCTATTGCGTTGACGGTGAATGGTATGAAACGGCATTTCGCCGCCGAATGACTATTGTCCGTCTGAAAGATGGCTCCCTCGTGGTCCACAGTGCTATTCGTATGGAGGCAAAAGATTACACCGAGCTGGAGAAATTAGGGAAAGTAAGTATTATCATTATTCCCAATGTATTCCATTATAGCGATGCTAAGGCCTATTCTGAGCGCTATCCCGATGCTCAAGTTTATGTACCGGCTCAAATGAAGATCAAATGTGAAAAACATCTGCGGGTCGCGGGAGTGTTGGAGAAAGATTGGCCGCTTGGAGATGAGTTGCCCTGTATTTCATTTTTAGACACGTTGGCAGGAGAGTCGGTATTTATTCATAAAGCTTCCGGTACTTTGATTGTCACTGATATGACGTTTAATTTGACCTCCGCAGATTTCAAAAGCGGGATTGAAAGATTTATATTTGGAAAATTGAACGGTATTCTCGATCAGTTTGGACCTAGTCAGCTTACAAAACTCGTTGCGGCTAGAAATCGGGATAGTGTTGGAGCGGCATTGAAGAAAATCACCGCTCAAGATTTTGACCGGGTAATCATGAGTCATGGACAGATCGTAGAGACGGAAGGAAAGAAAAAATTTCTTGCCGGCTATCAGCGCGTTTATGGAGTCCTTTGATTTAAAATCATTCGAGTAGAAAAAAATTTTAAAATAATGCATTGCATTAAAATGGTTGACTCATCTTTTGATTTATTATAGTACACAATGCCATGACAAAGTCCTGTCAGGCCTTCTACATTTATCTTACTTTTTTTACCAGTTCCTTCTCTTTTGCCTTCGAAGGAGTAGGAGTAATGGTTTTAGATTGTCCCGTTGATTATCGGCACAGTTTAATTGCTCCTGTGATTGATACGACCGCTATGGCCCTTTATTCCTTTACAGCCAATGACGGCCGCAATGTGAATTGGAAAGAATTGACTGATCAGTATTCAAGAGAGCTCGTTAGAGGGGTGCATCCTTCTCTACTAGAAAAGATTTTAAATCACTTTGATCATTTGATGGATGAAGAGAAAAAGACTGAGTCCTTTAAAGCAGAATACTCATATGCACCTATGAGCGAAATTAAGCTTATTCAGCAGGTTGAAAATCGAATTGAAAAGCAAATTGATATTTATCTACATGGTACCCATATCGCAGGCCTAGCGGTGAAAGGATTGTCCTCAGTCAGATTAATTTCTGCACCGGTATTCAGTGCCCATGGCTTCGCACTCCAAACCTTGTTTGATTCGGGCTTAAAAAGTGAGGAATATGAGCGTGGAAAACGAAACTTAGCAACAGTTAGCCGTGCGATTTCTGAACAAGAAATTAAAGTTGTTAACATGTCTTTTAATAGGGTTTGGAGTTCTAGCATCGAAGAATCTCTCTCCGAAATATTACCGTTATTTATTGAACACCCTGATACCATTTTTGTCATGTCTGCAGGAAACAACTCTATTGATCTTAGTTCTCTAAAAGGAGCATCTGGAAAGGTGTTCCCGAAGTCTGGAGTTCAAAATGTTCTCTTGGTTGCGGCACTCGATGAGGAGGGGGAATTACATTCCTCTTCGGATTTTGGAGTGGGGGTTGTAGATATTGCAGCCCAGGGCGGCAGTGTTGTGAGTGCACGGTCGGGAGGGGGCACAATACACATGGAGGGAACTTCCGTGGCTGCTTCTGTGGTGACACGTAAAATAGTTCAGATCTATTCTGAACATCCTGAGTTAAATGCCTTCCAGGCAATCCGGTTTCTCTTGGACCGGGAACCTTTGAGAAATGTAAATCTAATAGGGAAAGTGACGGAGGGCCGT
>JBDSKY010000458.1:0-4704 GCA_039916675.1 Bdellovibrionia bacterium | reverse complement strand
TGCAGTATGTTCGCCAGTTATTCAAGAAGTTCTGCAGGGAATTAGAGACGAAGAAATTGCAGCGAAAATAAAGAGTTCGCTGCTCAGTTTTAAGTTAGCGGGAGCAGATATTAATGTAGATCATTATATTGAGGCATCAAATATCTATCGCTCCGCCCGTCGCCGAGGAATTACAATTCGATCATCCATTGATTGTTTGATTGCCGCTATTGCACTGAGGGAGAAGCTTCCAGTTTGGCATCAAGATAGGGATTTTGTTGAGATTGCGAAATTCACTGAATTAAAAAATTATGTTCATAGGTAGCCATACCTTCTTCCGTAATTATTTAAAAATTTGTTGCTTAGTTGAAGCTCCTTCTAATTCCCAATATCCAGGAATTCGGTAATATCCGTAAAGGCGTTTTTCAAAATCCCGATCGATGGGGTAGGTTGGATCATATTCTGGGGCCTGTTTAATTACTCTTCCCGGAAGCTTGATACGAAACTTTCGGTTGCTCCAGCTTACCGAGTCAACCCAATCTGGAGGAAGGATGATGGATTTACTGGGCCAAAAACTCTTGGTATCAATTACTAAATATCTAATTTTCCAACTTCCCTCCTCGAAAAATAGATCTTCAATATGTCCAAATTCGGCATCGGTCGCCTCTATCTTGTATCCCATTACTTCCTTGCTTGATCTGAGATGAACATCACCTTCAGGCATTTCAGAGTCTTTGGGTTCTTGATTTTTCTGCCCAGCTGTTAGAGCTGTGGGGCGGAGGCCCGCACCATAGCCTCCTGACATCATCGGAGGGTAGGTGTTGTCCCCCCAAGTTCCAACCCCGGTCCAATAGTATGGCCAACGATAGTAGGCGAAGTATTGCTGTTCCATCTGTCTTGAAACTGGCTGGTCAGAATCAATATCTGGACTTTCTTCTACCTGCTTACGGGTCAGGGAAACGATTATGGAGCCTTGTGTCCATAGGATGGTTTCAACAGAATAGGGAGAAATCAGAACACTTCGTCCGAGCAACCAGTTCCCTGTTTTGACTATCAGGTATCGAATTGCCCATTTTTCATCGTCAAAGAAGACTTCGTCCACCTCTCCAACAATGCCGTCTTTCGCTTGCAGCGTAAGACCTTTCAAGCTTTTTATTGATCTCACCATCACCGATCTCCTTTGTGATTCGGCTTAAGTCGCTACTAGCGATGTTTTAGATAAAGAGGCGCTGCAAAAATTATACAATTGTAGCAAGGCGTAGGAGGCGCTTCGATAATGGCAATGTTTGGTGCTCCTAAGCGGCCGGATAATGAAGAGGCCAATTAAAGTCTGCCCGCCATCAACTACCAGAGCGTGCCCATTAGCGAACGACGACGCATCCGAACACAACCACAAAACGGCCGATGCCGCTACCTGCCCCGGTCACAAAGGCTACTTTTCCTTTGTAAGTCATAGACTTTAATCCATGCATCACTGATTCCATTCATTGAGATCTATGTGATCTCAGGCTTGATTCTATGGAGGGCACTATGGAGCAGCATTGGGTCTCGAGCCTTAAATTTGCATCTTATGTGGCAGAATCATTCCGAATAATTTTTTAGAAATATAAATTTATGTAAGGGAGATCTTTATGGCAATACGAAATTTGTTCCCAGATGTCCGACGATCAGAATGGAGTCCTCTTCGGGAAATGAGCAGGATGCAAAGGGATATCGATCGAATGTTCGATGATTTTATTTCGCCCGGGGCTAATTTAACAGGGGACGTTCTTAATCGTCAGATGGTATTTAGTCCTGTCTGTGATGTCGAAGAAACAGACTCTCACTTTCTCGTGAGCTTTGATCTACCTGGTATTAATAAAAAAGATGTAAATATTGAGCTCAGGGATAATCAGCTCATCGTGTCAGGTGAGCGTAAGGAAGAGCATAAAGTAGAAAAGAGAAATCGAATGAGCACGGAACGGTTCTATGGGACTTTCCAGCGTGCCTTCACTCTCCCTTCCACTGTTGATGCCGACAAAGTGGAAGCTCAATATGAAGACGGTGTTCTCAGAGTTGCTATTCCAAAGTCGGAAGCGGCCAAACCTAAACAGATTGAAATCAAAGAAGGCAAGGGTGGATTCTTCCAGAAACTCTTGGGGCGTGGCGAAAAAGAAGTAAAATCAGAAAAAGCTGCTTAATCTTCCTTTTGTAGGTCATCTTTAAAAAGCTCCTTTAAGCGCAGGATATTCTCCTGCGCTTTTTAATATAAAAATCATATTTGATTTTAAGCCGCCTCTTCTTGATCTGTAAGTTGGCAAGGAGGAAAATAGAGCCCTAACTTTTCTCTTCGCCACCAAAGTTTTTGGTCACGGTGCTCCTCAAGTGTGGCAATTTGATACTTGTAGTAAGCTGCCCGAATAAGTCGAGGAGGATGAATTGGAAAAGGATTGTGCTTAAGAAGTTTGATTACTTCTGGAGAACCTTGCAACAGCCTAATCATAAAGTTTAAGACCCAGTTGGGTGGAAGTTGCATTGCAGCAAACCACATTTGCCAATCCAACCTCGGCTGATGAGGCGCGACAAATCTGGGTGAAGAGTTCGGATTTCCAGGTTTATAATGGAACTCATATTCTTTCCATTCTATTCCATCTTCTGAGCCCTCAATGACAATTTCAGGTCGAGACGTAGTCATTACTGCAAATAATCCATACGAGCTACAAAGGTGAAATGACGATTGGAGGCGTTCGCCTGACGGAGAAATCAGGTGAATCGCTTTTTTGGCATCTGATTCTGAAATTTGATATTTTTCGAGAATTCCGGACTGCTGAAAAGGAATATAGGTTACTTGATTCCCAGTTCGTTCTTTCCACCCTTTGATCCAGACGCGGCAGAAGCTACAATCACCATCGAAAATCAGGGTAGGCTTGCGTTCCATGTATCATGATACGTGATGCCAATTTTGCGCCTAAATCTGTATTCCGGTCTTTCTTTCGGCTGCTCTTTTGAACTTAATCAAATTAAATCTCCGGCCCCTTCCGATAGAAAACAGTCTATTCCAAGCGGAGTTTAGGTATGACGCTTATTTTCTTGCTCGGAAGGACGCGGATTTGTCCTAGGTTTGGATAAGTATAATTAAATTATTAAATGTATAATAAAAAGTAACTATGGGCGAAAACCCGGTGGGATGGTCTAATTCTTTAATGATTTCATGGGGTATTTTGTCTAACAACTACGGTGCACTACGCTCTTCAAAATGATCTTGAATATCTTTGATAACTTTGTTATCAATAGTAGGTGACGGCAATCCAAGAAACAGACGTACAGAAAATAGTGTCTGAAATCCAGGCAGGTAGATTCAGTTATTCTGATCATGCGAATCTGAGAAGTTTAGAGAGGTCATTGCCCGTGAGTGAAATCATTTACATCTCTCATCATCTGAGATCATGGGCTTGGCAGGAGGATAAGAAGACCTACCTTTTTATCGGTGATAGGCTCAATGGCAAGGCCGGAGGGTTCTCTGCAGTGAACAGGGACGGCGTTATTATTATTACTGTTTTTAAAAGGAGTCTAAAAAAGTGGGAGAAGGCAAATGGCTAAACGAGATTATAAAGGTTTCATGAATCTGGACTACGTCCATGTAAAGAACGTTCCTGCGAAAGTTGACAAGGAATTTGGCTATCTTATTTCTGCACAAGTTATGAAGCAGGTAGAGTGCAAAGTTGCTGCCGCAATACTCCTTCATCCTGTCCCTATTTCTGGCCGGGAAGTGGAGTTTTTCAGAACCATTTTAGGATTGCCTCAGCGGGAGTTTGCTAGCCTTTTTAAGCTTAGCCAGGTGGCTATCTTGAAATGGGAGAGAGAGAAATCAAAGCGTCTGTCCTTAGCTAATGAGATTGCCTTTAGGGCGATCATGGCTAATGAATTGGGGTTGGGTGTTAGGTCAAGTCAGTTGGTGCAGAGTTTGGAGAAGTCTCCCAAACGTCTTGATGTTGATTTTGAAATCAACTACGAAGACCTTGCTGATGCTGCTTGAGAGGTCGTAAGCGTAACGTCTTCAAAAAGGTTTTCAACCTTGGTGAAGGTATCAGGGATGTTCTTAAAAAAGTCTGCGAAGTCCCTCCGTATGGCTTCTTTGCCCTTGAGAGGAGTTCCAATGGCGATCTATATATTCTCGGCGTTCACAACTGCCCTTCGGGCAGGAACACCTAAAAACAAATCTAAATGACCAAGGGCTAGCGCGCACCCACCGCTACGCGTTTCTTGTAACCAGCATGGTTTGAATTGAGCATGTGCGTCATTTGGTGTGATATCAAGGGCTTTCATTCTGCTAATCGTCGGAAAATGGCAGCTACAGTGGAAAGCGCGGGATTAAAAGTTCTTTTAGGGTCAAGTAAATCGTAAAGGGTCTGCCGCCCAAGTCCGGTTTTCTTGGCAAGACGTAATTTATTAGAGTTTACAATATGGGAGGCGAGTGCCTCGCGGAATGAATCGACGTCTCCAATTCGAATGCATTCGAGCAACGTTTCACGGACAAGTTTTGAGCTCTTAGGCTCAGCGTTCTTGAATACCGCAAATGGCACTTGTGGAGATAATGGCTTTTTCCCTGGTCTTTTTGGTTGTTTTCCTGGAGTTTGTTTGACCATTGCTCTTAAGTGCGCCTTTACTTATCTGTGTCTAATTGCCCGTACAAGTTGTCAATGAGTTTTTTTTATTCATCTAAAGGACATGTTCAAGTGTCGAGCT
>JBDSKY010000457.1:0-4212 GCA_039916675.1 Bdellovibrionia bacterium | reverse complement strand
GGTGATGGAATTACAGGACCCTACGATTGAAGTCAACCGCTTTTTTATCCTTTTACCCCTCTTTTTATAAAGAAGAGCCGCTCTCAGACCTAATTTGAGGACAGAACCGCCTTTCGGCGCGGCCCTAACTGATTCTAGGACCAAAAAGCGCCGTACCAACCCGAATATGAGTTGCACCTTCTGCTATAGCGGTCGCAAAATCGCCTGACATTCCCATCGACAACATACCTTGAGAATAAGGCCGAAGGCGTCGTTCAAGTGCTGCCAAATCCTTAAATCGGCTCGTCGGATCACCTTCTAAGGGCGGGATACACATCAAGCCTAGTACTTCTAGTACAGGATATTGCGCGATCTTTTCACAAAGGGGCAAAACTTCGTCAGGGTTGACACCGCTTTTAGTTTCTTCGCGGTCGGTATTTACCTCTATAAAAACCGGCAATCTTCCTTCACGCCCCGCTATTACCCATTTCTTAGCCAATTCCTGAGCAATTCTAGTGGAATCTACAGTATGTACACATGATACCCAGGGGATTAAAGACTTCACTTTATTGGTTTGTAGGTGCCCGATAAAATGCCAACGGATTTCATGGCAGCCGCGCCTGTTTAACTCCTCCGCCTTAGTAATAAGCTCTTGTACGTAGTTTTCGCCAAAATCTCGTTGTCCTAAGCGATAAAGTTCTTCGATAGCGTCTACAGATTGCCTTTTACTCACTGCTATTAAGGTAACTGGAAAGGATCCCTTACTTTGAATGGCCAAAAAGCTAATCTTTTCTAGCAGCTTTTTGTAATTAGAGGAAACAGGGGAGGTTTGGTTCATTTTAACCAAGTAAAAAGTTTCAAATTAAACTTCTCTAAATCCACTACAATCTCTGCCATGGGAAGCCCCACGACGTTGGTGTAACTTCCTTCAATTTTCTCCACTAGCGCGGTGCCCATACCTTGGGCCCCGTAAGAGCCAGCTTTATCCATCGGCTCTCCAGTAGCTACATATCGCTGAATCATCGAAGGGCTCAATTTGCGCATTTTAACCTTGGACTTAACAACTCGAACCAAAATCCGACCTTGTCCATTTTTTTTCGACGTTTTTGCAACCACTTTTTTAGCATGATAAATACAATACCCGGTGTAAACAGAATGCGTTTTTCCTGCCAAGAGCTTTAACATGGCGCTTGCTTCTTTAACGCCCTTAGGCTTACCCAATATCGTTTTTCCATCGGGAGCCACGACTATGGTATCCGCACTTATGATCAAACTATCTCCATAGGTGCGAGTTACAATGTCTTTAACAGATTCTGCTTTCTCTCTTGCCAACCGCGCCACCAATTTCTTGGGGAGTTCTCCGGCTTTTGCGATTTCATCCGAAAACGGCGCCTGAACTTGAAAGTCGAGCCGGATTTGGTTCATTAAGTCTGCTCTGCGAGGAGAGGTCGATGCCAATACAACTGGAATTCTGGATCCCGTCTTCATTGAATGCCCTTTTTAATATCTATTGTTCTTTACAGCACGAGGAATTTAGAAATAAAACTGAGTTGAAAGAAAGCGGAACTGGTTCCTAAATTCTTTATAACTATCTGTTTTTTTAAAAAAAACTGTAACCTCGGTCCTGACCCGAGACTCACTTACAAAGAAAAAACTGCCGCCTGTACGGAAGACTTGCGCTAACCCAATACCCGCACCAGCCACATTTGTTTTCACCTTGTACTCAGAATCTGCATACATTTTTGAAACATGCGATAATAATTTGTTTTTGTCCAGGCTTCCAAAATTGTCGATAGCAGATATTGCGACATATTCGCCATCATATCCCACATGCATTTCTACTGCTGCACTACCTTCTAAATTTAAGATAGTGGACCGAAGAGTGGCGGCATATTTTTGCTTGCCCATATCATCAACGGGAGCATCGAACATGGCGTTCATTAAAAGCTCATCTACTGCGGAAGCAATAGCAGACGCCATTCTATTCTGGAATTTCGCTGTAACCAGCAATGTCTTAATAGCTTCAACTGCTTCATTTTTCTGACTAGTAAGTCCTAGTTTCACGACTTGGACTTTGGCCCCAGGCTTAAGTAAATTCGCCAGCCCAAAAGCACGCTCAGCTACGGTAGCTTTAATAATTCGTCCGTAATGCTGACCTGCCTTTTTTGGATCTTGGTAATTACGAAGAATAAAATGACCAAACAGGGGGCTCTTAATTAGATACTCGACATCTTCTAGATCATCAGAACTAATAAAATGGATGGCGTTTGAATTTATTTTATCTGAAAACAATCCCACGCTTTCCTGAATTGCGTTCTCTAACGCTTGAAATTGTTCCTTAGAAGACGCATCTGCTAAGATCACAGTGATTTCTTCTTCGGCAATAAGTTTTGCACCCTCTACGGGACTTTTGGCACGCTTAAGCGAAAGCCCTGCGGTGATAGCTACTTCAATAGCAAAAGTATTATCGTCTTCCTTTTCTGAAATCAGAAGCAACGTTTTTCCCAAAAGAAGCTCCTTTTACCGCGATAAAAAGCTAAAGTACTCTTCTGGAATGTCGTCAAACTCAGCGTCACCACCACATTTTTTGCACTTCAAAAGCGGAAGCTTAAATTGCATTTTTTTTAAGTCTTCGGTCGAAAAAAGTCCGACCATTTCGCTTCGGCATTTTTGACAGCTGAATGGAACATAAACAGATTCTACAATCCCGTTACAAACAAAATTCGAAATTAAATTAATCTGCTCTACAATTGGGGTAGAGCACTCCAAAAACTTGAGCTTCGTACCTCTTGCCTGGCAGCTTTGAAAAAATTTAATCCAGGATTTCACACCTACGGAATTTATTCTTGAAATCTCTTTACAATTGACATCCAAAGCGGCTGGCGGAGCACCGATGAGCTTGTCAAATACGACATTTTCCTCGATTGACCCGACTAAGCGCACCGCTAAGACATCGCCTTTTTGTTCTTTTATGACATTAATCACGAAGTTATGCCCCTCATATAGAAATGGTAATGAAACTATCCTAAGTGAGCAACAAGAAACTTATTTCAGCTGTTTATGAGCAGGATCTTCCTCATCCTCAAGCCCTTTACCTTCTAATCCGTTCTTAAACGCCCCAAGCCCTTTTCCAAAAGCATGTCCCAATTCAGGCAAGCGTTTGTGGCCAAAGAGTAAAATAACAACGGTGACTATGAGGAGATGTCCAAGACTTAATCCAAACATATCACAGTTGGGTACCTTAAATGTGCATTGGCGTCAAATAGGATTCTGGGCTAAGGTAAGCCAACTCTACGTATTGGCAAAGGAACTGGGCCATTTTATGAAAGCTATAGAATTTCACTGTACGGTAAAATCTTTTGAAATGCTGACTCCTACTGTTTTTCACACTGAATTTGAAACCGACCAGCCTCTTTCGTTTAAAGCTGGGCAATTCATCAGTATTATCATTCCGGGAGCAGGTCCCAAAGGACGAGATCTACGAAGAGCGTATTCCATAGCATCCTCACCGGAGTCAAAATTTGTTCAGTTGTGCATTAGACTAGTAGAAGAAGGTCCTGGCACCAATTACCTGCACAAACTTAGACCGGGCGACTCTCTGAAGGGATGGGCGCCCTACGGTGACTTCGTCTATAAGACGCCCGTTACAAAACATGCCTGCTTTATTTCAACTGGGACTGGGATTTCACCTTTTCGCTCGATGATTCAATCCTGTCACTTTCAAGAGAATCGGCCCCTCTCAACTCATTGCCTTCATGGTGTTCGAACTGAAGATGAACTTTTGTATTCTAATATTTTTTCAGATTCACTTGGAACAACTTTTTTACAGGCTGTTTCCCAACCTTCTCCTCATTGGAAAGGATTCAAAGGCCGCGTTACCGATTATCTTCGCGGACTGGGAGAAAAGTTTGACTGGTTAAATACTGAATACTATCTTTGCGGTAACGGAGCGATGATCACCGAAACAAAAACCCTTCTTCTAGAAAAAGGGGTACCAAAGGAAAGTATCCATTTAGAAGTTTACTATAAATAATATCGCATGAGAATTTCATCACGGTTTACTGTTGCCTGCATTTCTCTTGTTTCGCTGGCATTTGTGGCGTTTCTTGGCAAATCCTATGAAACGTCGCTTCGTGGAATTGATTCGAATATCCATGCAAAAGTTTCGATGGACGTGACTTCCCGTGGCTGGAAACCCGTCTTACCCATACCCGACCCTAATTCAAATTCTCG
>JBDSKY010000456.1:0-4141 GCA_039916675.1 Bdellovibrionia bacterium | reverse complement strand
GCATCTCTCCATGGAGTCCACCAATCATGGTGTGACGTACAGTCTATTCGCTTAGAAAGAAACGAAGTCTATTTCGAAACAAAAGCTATCTTATCTGTAGGAGCCGACCGAAATCCCAAATCCTTTGAATTTGGAAAACAGGAAACACGTAGCCTCGCAGATTTTACTCAGCTTCACTATCGTCCTGACCCTCCCATCGACCAGGCCTATTTACACCCTCTTCAACTCTTGGCAATCGCCGGTCGGGAGCATAAAAACTGCGAAATTGTTAATCCACCTGAAGTGTTAATAGTCCAAAATGAAAAATTCGAAGCCGCGGCCTTGGGCGCTTTAATGCCTCCCAGCCTAGTCAGCACCCAGTGGGACCACCTAATTGCGTTTGGCCAATCCCAAGGGCGAACGGTGCTCAAACCCCTCCACGAAGCCCAAAGCCATGGAATAGAGCTCCTAGATTGGCGAAACAAGGATGGCATTGAAAATTCTCGGGAAATCCTTGAGTTAGCTACCCGACACTTTACCACCCCGGTGATTTTACAGCACTATTTTGAGGGTATCTCCAAAGGGGAAACTCGACTTTGGTACCTGGACGGAAAGCTTCTTGCCTCCGTTAAAAAACATCCGGTTAAAGGGGACTTTCGAGTCAATATGGATAGAGGCAGCCGAGTGACTGCAGTTAAACTCTCGAAAACCGAGAAGGCGACCGCTCTAAAAATTGGGAAGCACCTAAAGGCTAGAAAAGTCCGTCTTGCCGCCATAGATTTGATCGAAGGGTACGTTACAGATTTTAATTTTACAAGTCCGGGCCTTATTACTCAGATGGAAGGCATCTTAAGCACAAACCTTGCGTTACCTATTATCGCGCGATTGATTGGCCTTGCGACGGGATGAAATTTGAGCGAAACAGAAGGGCGATGGGAAAAAATAAAAAATCACCCCTTTTTGTAATCTTTACAACTGTATTGGTTGATTTGATCGGCTTTGGAATGGTGATCCCACTTGTCGGTCTTTATGGCAAGCACTATGGCGCTTCAGGATTTCAATTGCCGATCTTGGGCGGCATTTATTCTTTCATGCAGTTTTTCTTTTCCCCTTTTTGGGGAGCTCTTTCTGATCGAGTAGGAAGACGCCCCATTATTCTCATATCTCTGGCAGGCTCCACCGCCTCCTATGTGATGTTTGCTTTAGCTCCAACTTTCGAATGGCTGTTGCTCGCCCGCGCATTTGGCGGCATTTTTGCGGCAAATATTTCAGCGGCCCAAGCCTACATTGCAGATGTTACTTTGCCAGAAGACCGAGCTAAAGGGATGGGACTCTTGGGTGCTGCTTTTGGGATTGGTTTTACCTTAGGGCCTCCATTAGGTGGAATTGCATCTGCCGAACTGGGTTTAGCTGCCCCCGGATTTATCGCAGCAGCAATTTGTGGGACAAATCTACTATTAGCGATCTTTCGGTTGCCCGAGTCGCTGCCAGCTAATATCCGCAAGCAAAACTCTGCGGGTGCGAGAAGAAGCCTATCTCCTCTGAATTTGACTCAGCTTACCCGGGCAATAAAGCATCCCGAGCTAGGTTATCTGCTCTTAACTTTCTTTTTTGTTACTTTCGCGTTCTCCACAATGGAGCAAACCTTTTCGTTACTCTTTCAATCCAAATTTAATCTGGCCACTGGCGATGCTGGATTGAAGACCGGTTTGGTTCTCATGGTATCAGGCCTATTCGGAGCTTTTATTCAAGGCGGAATGATTCGGAAGCTAGTATCGAAATATGGTGAACGAAATCTTTTGATGTCGGGCTTAGCTTTTAACTTTTTTACAATGGGACTTTTCCCCTATTGTCCTACCTACGCCCTGTATTTTGGTTTAGCGATACCAGTAGCTTTAGGTTCAAGCCTGATCAATCCTAGTATTTCTTCTCTGATTTCCAAGTGTGCAGGCCCAAAAGAGCAAGGTGCTACTTTAGGCCTTTCTCAGGGATTAGGCAGTCTAGCAAGGGCGACAGGCCCATTTATGGGTCTCCTCACCTTCGCAATCAGTCCGGAACTTCCCTACGCAATTGCTAGCGGAATCTCTATCCTGCTTTTAATTATGTGCTTAAAAGTATTTAATAACTCGCGAACATTCAGTCAGCAATCTTCGTCTCACATTCAAGCCACAAGCTAAGAGATCGATCGAATTGTCAGGCTATTCTTCGTCCTCATCATCTTCGCCGCCCTTGTGAATCTGATCGGGGTTGATCGGCTTGTCAGAAAGACTATCATTCACATCTGTGCGCAAAACCTGGGACGGGCGAAATGTCAGAACGCGTCGCGCACTGATTTCAATACTTTGGCCTGTCTGAGGGTTTCGACCCACACGGGATCGTTTTTCGCGTACCACGAAATTTCCGAACCCCGAGATTTTTACCTTATTACCTCGAGCTAGCGTCGACTTTAAAGTGTCAAACACCATCTCCACTAGGTCTGCGGCCTCCTTCTTGGAGAACCCCACTTTTTCGTACAAAGTTTCTACTATATCCGCTTTGGTCATCGCCACGAATGCATCTCCTCTTCCCTCTTGACGAGATAAACAACAGGACATTAACTTCTTAAATCAACTCCCAACTCTTTCTTCCATGTCTCCAATATTCGGGTAGAAGCAGTTTCTGCCTCTACTTCTTGAAGACTTCGAGTCTCATCATAAAATATAACCCGTACTCCGACGCTTGTCATCCCTTCGGCGACCTGAGAACCACGATAAATATCAAAAACTTTTGCAGTTTTGGCAAAAGGCTTCCCAGACCTGATAGCTAATTGACACAATTTCTCAGCAGTCACATCATTGCGGACCAAAAGCGCAAAATCTCGCTCCATGGGAGGGAATTGAGGCCAGGTTTTAAACAAAGGTACCGCATTTGATTCCCGTGACATTTTGTCAATAACCGCCCAATCCAGCTCGGCCATCCATACAGTGTCCCTGCACTTCAAGGCTTTTGATTTTCCCGGATGGAGGAGCCCAAAGTGACCTGCCACAGCATTCCCAACTAAAATTTCAACGCTTTGACCTGGATGAAAGAGTGGATTACCTCCCGACCGAGAAGCGGTCATCGGTTGAAACCGAACACCCCGCACGCCGAGTTCTATCAACAAACTGTCAATCACGGCTTTTAGATCGTAAAAATCAACCTCACCTCTTTCGGCACGTAAGGCTTCAGCATATCGTGGTCCGGACATCAAAAATGCCAGCTTCCAATGCTCTTTTACGCCAGTTTCCATCTGCCCCTTGGCTTCAATCTTAATTTCTGACTTAGTCCCTGGTTTTGCATCCAAAGTAGCAAAAACTGGCCTCAACTCAAAAAGGCGGATTGCCTTCGGCTCAGAGCCAAAATGATGATTCCAGTTATCTAAGGCGTTATGTATCAATCCTGGAATTAAAGAGGGAACTAAGGCCTCATGCTCTTCGCTAAGTGGGTTAAGCAAAAGTGCAGAAGATTCCATCCCAAATCGTGACAGCCAGTCTCGACTCGTAAAAGCAAAATTTACTGTCTCATGCAATCCCAACCGAACCAAAACGGACTTAGCTTGATCCATCTTCGCAAGACGTGGCAAACTTGAAGAACCAAAAACTGGAGATCCTGAAAGTTGCGGAATGGTAGCCGGAATTTCATCATAGCCAACTGACCTAGCTATTTCTTCAGCCAAATCCTCGCGAATTGATAAATCCAGACGGTAGGAAGGGGGCACAACAATCCAACCCTTTTCATTTCGCTCCACCCGGCATTCGAGCCCAGTAAGGATTTCCTGAATATTAGCCAAAGTTAAAGGAGCCTTGTCTCTTTCAAAACCTAGAAAATCATTCAGGTAGTACGTATCAAATAAAATCTTTTTTCCGTCTGTGGGCAAGGAAGCGGACTGACTCTTCAAATCGCCCCCCATGATTTTTCCACCTGCCAACTGAACGACTAAGTCAGCAAAACGAGCAATTGCAGGAACTATCCCTTGAGGGTCCACACCCCGCTCAAATCGATAGGCAGCATCGGTCTTACGCTGGTGAGTCGAGGAAGCTCGTCTGACTAAGCCCGGACTAAATTCGGCACACTCTAAGAACAAGTTCTTGGTACTTAACTCAACTTCAGAATTCCCGCCGCCCATAACTCCTGCTAACGCTAT
>JBDSKY010000455.1:0-3960 GCA_039916675.1 Bdellovibrionia bacterium | reverse complement strand
AATAGCATGTCAAAGGCTTCAAATTTATCCGCTTCTCTTTTACAACGACCTCTTTTTGATTCTTATCAAACCACTCTTATGCTTGGTGGAATAATGGTCTACTTTCAAGGGATTAATGCCACGACTTCGGCCTACGGCCAATATATAGCAAACGAAACTTCTACCAATACGTTATCTGTTCAAAACGGCACTTATCAGGCCTATAGCATAGGTTATACAGCTCCAGGCATGACTGGCTCTCTCAAATGCGGGGTCGGTAATTCTGGCAGTCCAATTATTTTTAACGGGAGCCCTCAATCAGTTAGCTTTGTTCTCGACAACGCAGGCTGTTCGAAATTTAGCCCAAATCCCGCTGGATCTAATTTCAGTGCTCCTACCGTAACTTTGCATAGCTGCAATCGAGTACAAACCGATCCTACTAAGGACCTATGCCCTCCGATCCGAATCGGAAATATATTAAGCGTGGGGTATCAACTTCGAACCTATATTAAAGAGCAAGTTACTATTAAATACCCATCCGATGCAATCTCCGTAGCCGGAGTGACTCCAATTAATCCAGAGTCCATAAATATGCCCTGCCTCCCATTGAGCGCAGGGATAGCAATCTATCCTGTCACGATTCCGATTGGAATTCGCCCTCCTCCCTTCCAGATGCCAATAGCGATCTACGGATTTCAAACTGCTTCGTGCTCAGCTCCATTTGGTACTTATTTATTTGATTCCAATCTGGCTACTGGCCCAGAACATATCATTCGCCCGGATGGTACCCTCGTTACCTTTTCGGGAGATATCCCCTCTAAAACTGTACCTTTTGCCACCGATGGAAGTCGGGTGAATCTCTTTTTACGAGACTTCTCAGAATCTGGAACCACTGAGCCTCTCCCTACGGCGCCGCACTAAGTTTTTCTTATCTAACCACTCGAAGGCGCCGTCCCTTGGTAACTTGACCCTGTAATTTGTCCACCTGATCGGCTTCCTGAAGAAGCTGCGAGGTCCAATCCAAGTAATTTGCATTTTCAACAGGTATCCCGGCAATATTTCGCGCCAGTACCCCCGCCACAACCGCTGCAGCAAGCCCAGTCGAAGTTTCAACAGATTTTCCACCTCGCGGCTCAGCAACCCACAATGTTTCACCCGGAGCGGCTAGTTGAATCAAATTTCCACTTAGATCATAGTTAGGCTTTTTAGTCGGGATCTGAACCAGGCGATCCTTAAAATCGACATCTGTCACTGTAAGAATATTATCGTACTTTTGGCTCAACACCGCAGGATACATGGGAAACATGGACAAATTCAAGCCCTGGTCTCCAGCAGCAGCAACTACCACCACTCCGTGCTTTCTCGCGTAATCCACACCTTGCTCGATTGCCTCAGTAGGAAGATTGGTGGCCCAGCCACAAAGAATAATTTGAGCTCCGTGATCGACCGCATACTGAAACGCGGCATAAACTGCGGAGGAGGTAGTAATTCCCCATGGATTAAATATTTTCAGCGGAAGTATTTTAGCCAAGGGGGCAATTGATGCAACCAGACTCGCCAATTGCGTCCCATGATATGCGTCATCGTAAGGCTTAGAATCATTCGAAATGAAATCCCAACCATAACGATCTTTCCGGCCTTCCACATCTACTTCCGGGGCCGGATTCAACCACAGTGAATTATGAATAGAGTTATGATTGTAATCCACTCCCGAATCAATCACAGCGACGACAGGAGTGATAAGACCAGGGCCGGGCTGGGCCATGGGGCCAACTTGATCCAAACCAATTTGATGGCGCCACGGCTCGCGTGCAAGGTCTGAACTCGAAGGGCCTCCTCCATCAGCATGGGAGTGATAGGCCTGATCATAGGCAAAATATCTCCACAACCGATAAGGCAGGAACACCACTCCAACCAAACTTTTCAAAAAAGCAGCCCCGTGACTTATCAGCGCAACTATCCCTTTTAAATTGGAAGGAGAAAAGCTAGATGAAGGCATCTGAACTGAATCGACGAGCGCAGGTGCACTTACCCCGCGACTGCTAGCTAGGCCCCCGGTGGAATCGTCCAGCAATATACTGGCGCCTTTGGGGACAGAATTCATTTCTTCTAAAATCATTCCAACCTTTAGAATAGCAGGATCGCCACGGACCACTTCTCCCAATGATCCACTCGAATTGCTTACATTAACTTTCAACACCAGATCTGGATACTGAACCGATTGGTAGAAAGTGCCGGGCAGAATGTCAGACATAGCTCCTGTCCCCATAAGCACTAATCCGTTTTTAAGAGTCGCATCGACTCTAGCTAACCACGGCGCGTTTTCGAGAGCGCGATCTATGGCAGCATAGGATGATTTGATGGCAGCGCGCACCGCCTGGTGCATGGCATCTCTCCGTGCAAGCGAAATTCCTGCAACATAGTTTTGATATCCCCCAACTAGATCAAAAAAGAAACCATCCCCCTTCACTTCGATCAATTCATAATTCTTGGTTCGCGGTTTATTAGCAGCATTTATGGAAGTGATCGGACTGTCTAACTCAAGCCTCAAATGGAGGTCTGCATGATAACCCGCATATTTGAGATTTAGAAATGCGTATAAAAAATCGAAATTGACTCCTTCTCCCAAATCCAAACCCGCTCGTGAATCAAAAGGCTCTATTCCTTTGCGATCAAAAGTATCTCCGAACCAACTGGGTTGATTCGAATAAAGACGTAACGGGAATTCATTCTTAGGAATACCCAGCCCGTCATTAAATGGAGTTCTGAGACGCTCATTGAATCCATAAAACATCCGATCACCCTGCGCTCCCGTTTGAAAGGTAAGGGCCTCTACAGTTACCCGCACTGTCACTGAAGGCATCTCACTGCCCACCCATACATATTCCAGGGGGGAGGCCACTCCGGAAGAGCTTTTTTCTGCATGCATCTGGGAGACATCCAAGGGGAGCTCATCGATGACAGAATATTTTCCAGACTGGGTGAGCAATGTAGTTAGTCTTGCCTGAAAATCTTCTCCAAAATTATGAAGAGAATTATCCGGTAACAGAACTTGCACATTGCTCACCGGCGCTAGTGCAACTACCTTCTTACCTACCCAGTGAGCGGGAAAGGTAGGAGGATGTTTCGCAGCTCCATAAGCCAAGTCACAAGAGAGAACAGATAACAGTGCCAAGTAGATGAACATATATTATGTAATTACTCTAGCGATTCACTGTCCGAACCATTATGACATCTCCCTTTTGAACTCCACGAGGGTCCAAAACTTGATCTACTACTGCCTCACTTGAGACGGAATTTACATTGGAGGTATGGATGTAAGCGACCGTTTGGAAGACATTACAAACCCCTTGAGCAGAAGTGTCCGTAGGTGCATAAACTTCAAAAGTCTGATTAGGCAACAAGCGCGCCTGATCTCCAGCACTTAATATAAGAACACCACTCGAAGGATTATAATCTCGAACCCTGGCGGTCCACGCAAGTTCGGGTAGTCGCGGTGAAGCGGATAATTGTTTTATTCCGTCAACCATAATACTTCGCAGAGTAGCTGCGAGAGCGGGATTAAACACAAGTCCAGCGCTAGATTTAATCGAAGAGAAGTCCAGATCAAAAGTAACACTTCCGCCCACCACTGCATGGGTGGATGTTGATGCCGCTACTGCAAAACAGCTACCGCCATCACATTGCCAAAGGCTGAAATCCATCGCAATAGTCCCTACTCTGACCTTTGCAGCACCGTTAATAGAGGAAACTGTACTCATAGAACCTGCAGGACTAAAACCGAAAGATACTCCTGCGTCCACTAAATCTAACTGAAACGTTGTAACCGCCGAACGCAATTCTAAGTGAGAATTGCAAAGCTCCTCGGAAGTCTGATCTGTCGGAGAGAAAATTGGAGAGGAGGTTACCGACGTATTGAGAATGGTCTGCATATCCATATTCAAATCAGCCTGCACTCCGTTTGGCATTTGAAAGGCTTTC
>JBDSKY010000454.1:0-3579 GCA_039916675.1 Bdellovibrionia bacterium | reverse complement strand
CTGATGGACTTGAATGTCGCCAAAAACTGCAAAACTAAACTTCAAGGGATCGGCCACTGCAATTTCCACAGGAGGTGGCAAGGCCCCCGACAGACTCTCTGAAGAACGCTGATCTACTCCTATGTGGAATAAAATTTGTGATATATTTTTGCCACAACTAAAAAGACTTGGAAGCAGCAGCACAAATAGAACATGGAGAAAAAATCGCCTAAAGCCCATAAACAAGTCCCAAACTTATTATTGATTGGCTCCAAGTGAGTATCCCACCTGAAACGCCAGTTACACCTGTAGTAGCCGCGAGGTAGGCCTGCAATGTACTGTCAAACGTCCAATTCGTTTTTATCGTAAAGTGAACGTTATCCATATTGAACAGTCGCATATGATCAAAATCCCAAATCAGCCAGGAAATCTGAAGGGGGGATATTTTGAACAAGATCCAGTCTATCCCATATAGAATATCCAACTCACCATTGGGATCACTATTCCAATTTAAATATGGCAGAAAGCTAATAACATTATGTTGAACCGCCCTATAAGCAAAACCGAAGGAGATATTAAAGGTTTTCTGAGGAAAGAATTTCCAATATAGTTCCACTCGATTTTCGGCCATTCGCCAAGTAGGCCAGCGCTCATACTGGATCCCCAAGATCAATTGGCTTCTCGCATTAGGAAAAGTGACCTTTCCAGAAATTCCAAGCAGACTTGGTCCCCATTGTTCCAGCGTGCTCACGCCGACTCCCAGTTCAATGGAAAGAATTTCGTTGATTTGATAATTTCCGAAATAATCGGTCTGCAACCGATTCACAACCCCGCCCTCATACCAGCGTCCTAAAACTAATTCATGACGTGTAAGGTTGGATATGTCGGTCTTCGGCAGATTCGGAGCTACCGTACCCTGTTCAGCCAACTGAAGTTCAGCTTCAGTATCCGACAACAGTACCTCAGACGACTGAGCATTGTTCAAAAGCCCATAAATACAAAAATTTGCAACAATCAGGAAATAATATCCACATTTCTTCATCTTTAAGCCAAGATCGTATCAGGAAGTCTCACGATGCAAAAATTTAATATTATTTGGACGCTATTTTATTTGAGTTTATCGACCTTTGTACCTGCAAATTGTTATGCAGAACTTTGGCAAGGGGCAAAAGCTTTGCCTAAGTTGGATAGCTCCTTTGGAATCCATACCCAACTCTATCAAGATCACCGTTCACAAGCCCCGAAAATCATGGCTTTCGGTCAATTTGACTACGGACAAACAGACCAAATCCAGATTGAAACCCGACTAGGACTAGGCAATCTAAATTATTACCTAGGCCTATTTTCTAAGTACCAAATCCATTCTGACAGCAACTGGGACGTTGCCGTGATGGGAGGAATTCAACTTCAATCCTACTTCTCCCTCGTGGGAGATCTAATAGGAAGCATTCACTTCGACAGCACGGAACTTTATAGTTCTATCCATTTTTTTACCCCGCTTCAGGGAAGTGCGATGGGAGTTGGACTGATTCACGGCTTTGATTTTAAACTTAGCCAGTGGATGGTGATCTACCTAGAAGCGAATGTCAACCTCGCCAATTATTATACAGCTGGGAGCTTGGGCTTTAGGCATTTTTTTTGAGCATAGTATGCGTCGACTGCTCATGGTTCAAGAAGGGTTTTCCGGCCATGCATGGCGGGGATAACGACGACTCAAAGCAGGTCTAAGCTTAGGGTAGTGATTTTTCCAAAAGCTCTCGAGATCAGTCGTAACTTGTACGGGCCTTTGATTCGGTGCCAATAGATGAATTGATAGGGGCAGGCGTCCATTTAAAAGTACCGGACCCTTTTTCATTCCAAAGAAGTCTTGGAGACGCGACTGTACCCACGGAGGCTGAGTCAGAGTATAGTGAATTTTCGCCCGTCTGCCGGAGGGTAGAATCAAGTGCATCGGCAGGAGATCTCTAAGGCTATGAACGTTTTCTCCCAGCAACGCATTGAGAATATCGGACGGCCAGTCCATTTGCTTAAGCTCCACAAACGACGATTTCCCTTCCAAAAGCGGCAAGAGATGGGGCCAGAGATCTCGGGTCGGAGAATTCAAAAAATCATAATATATTTTTGCACGAGCGAAGGCCGACTCGACCTCCGTAGATTCTGAAGATTCACAAAGCGGAGTGAGTGCTAGAATCCAATCGGCTGCAGAAGCGCTGCCGGGATCAATACCGAGGGCATTTTTAATCAAGATTTTAGTCACTTCTTTTTTGTTGTGGGACAATACTGGAGATTCCGATAGCACTAACTCTCCGTAGGTCATTCGCGAGGAACTCAGTACTTTTCGTCTTTCCCCATCCCATATGCACTCTTCGCTTTCTCCAACTCCTATGGGTTGGACATCCAGGAGCCAGTCATCAAGAATCGGCACCCAAGAGCGTACTCGAAGATTTGACTTTTTTTGATTTTGATTTTGCTGTTCTTGCAAGTCAAGAAGAACAAAAAACTCTGTTCCTGTCATTGCCTGCGTTTCTTCCAAGAGAGCCGATCCGCCGGATGAGAGCAAGAGTTCTATTTCATGGACTTTACTTCGAGCAACGCCGGTCCCTAGTTTTCTTTTTTGGGCCACTCGATCGGGAAAGCCCGTGAGAATTGCGCGGGCTAGAGCGTTCACATTTTGTGTAGAAGATTTTGGGACAACTTTTGGGATAGTCGAGGTTTGCAAAGCTTGAAGCAGAATCCTTTGTGCCTTTCTCAAGGATTCATCTTTAGAATAGCTCATCAAAACTTCTAGAGGATTACCGCTCTCTATCCTTCCCTCCGATAGCGCGGCCCCAAGCCAAGTGGCTGACTCTAGAACACCGAGCTTTTTGGCTTCCAAAAGCATCCTTGAAATTCTCGGATGAGCGGCAATTCGTGACATGCAGTGCCCCAGCTCCGTGAGGTCCCCCTCTTTTGCAGTAGCTCCGAGACGAAAGAGTAGATCCTCTGAAGCCTGGAGTGACTGACTAGGTGGAGATTCGAACCAAGGAAAATTCGGGACGACGACTCCCAAAGCTTTGAGATCCAAAAGAGTTTGCGAGAGATCTGAGCGCATAATCTCAGGTTTTTCGTATCCAGAGCGAGTTTCGAAATCCCCTTTCGTATAAAGGCGGTAGCAAACGCCCGGTCCAGTTCGTCCCGCTCGGCCTGTTCGTTGAATGGCAGAAGCTCGACTTATCGGTCGGGTCTTTAGTGATGGAATCCCTGACCACCAGGAATAGCTCGCCATCCGATGAAGACCACTATCGATGACTGCTGTTACTCCTGGAATTGTTAATGAAGTTTCCGCAACGTTCGTGGAGAGAATAATTTTTCTGATGCCTCCCGGCCTCAGCGCTTCATCCTGCTCCTCTCGCGAGAGCTCTCCATGCAGCAGAAAAATTCGCACCTGCTGGAGATCTTCAAGCGATTGTTCACACCGTCGCATTTCAGCCATTCCTGGAAGAAAAACTAAAAGATCCCCTGAAGTATCGTTGAGAGCCGCTATTACAACTTCACGTACAACTTTACCTAGATGATTCGCCATAGGCAATGAAGCAAGGTAATGAATAGTGACTGGATGAA
>JBDSKY010000453.1:0-3721 GCA_039916675.1 Bdellovibrionia bacterium | reverse complement strand
GAAGCTCCAACCACTCTGTTTGGTAGCCCCCCGAATTACTACGAACAAAGAGTTCGGTCCTGGGAAATGGGCAGACATATCTATTTTTGGAAATTTGTTAAAAACATAGTTATGCCTGGGCCCCCTCGTTCAGTGGGCGGACACGTTTTTGTTAAAGGTGTGCAAGCCTTGGCTGTTGTCGGTAACGTCGTAGATTACATTCGAGTACCAATTTTGGCGGTGATGGCGACGGACCCTTCATATTGGATCAAGATGGGAGCTTTCACAGGCGCCTCCGTAGTTCCTACTATTTTATGGAACTATGTAAAAATTTCTGATCGGCCAGATTTACAAAGTACCTTTCGGGCTGTTGCGACTATAGGAGTTTATAAGCAACTCTATTCGGTAGTTTCAGTGCTTTCAATTTTTCGTGCCTTGTTCATCCATTTGCCCAATGTTCAACATAAACCCACTATTAGTGAGTTAGAGAACTTCAATGATCCAAGATGTGTTTGGTTGCAATGGGGACAGCCTCTTCCTGAGCCATCGACCGAACCTAGTGGCGAAGTTGAGCCAGAGCGAATTTCTGAGGTGTCCGAAGAGCCGGGTAATTCCTAGGCTTTGTTTGAAATTTTTAAGAACTTACTATTTTTATATTTGCTGAATATTCGGAGAAAAGTCGACCTATGTCTATTAAAAAACGCTTTCTAATAAATTATTTAATCCTCTCATTATGTACTGTATCCGCATTTGGGAATGGTGGTTACGCCAATCAAGATTCTGTGGATGAGATTCAGCCAGCAGCTCAGTTTGAGATGATTGATCTAGGCAACGAGTCACCAGACCTCTACAGTCAACTGGAAGCCGGTAGGGCTAAGGAAGCAAAGCAAGTTCGAAAAGATAAACGTTCCCAAGCTTGTTGTCGTAACGTAAAAAAGGTAGTGGCAGTTGCCGTTTCTGTTGCTCTTCTCGGTGGGCTCGCGGTAGCCGTCGCGGCTCCGTATATTTGGCCTGTCTCCGAATGTAAGTTTATTTACGATCCTCTGACAAAAATTTGTTCCATAGATAATGGCGATGCCATTCCATACTTCCCTCCAGGGGACCCCAAGCGCGGAATGTATGTCAGCCTCTGGACAGATGAATTCACGATGCCGACTGAACACAAAGAGTATGAATTTATTTTGGGAAATGATGAAAAAGAGCGACGTCTGTTGGACTTCATCGTTCGTCATCGTATAGATGCATTGACACTATATAATCTAGGGGTAATTTTCGATACCCAAGGCTTGTCTGAGAAGCTTAACACTTTTATTGTTAAAGCGAAGAGCCTTGGAGTTAAAGAAATGGTCGCAGTAGGAAGCAATAAGTTTGCATTCGAAACAATTGATCTTTTTCAGAAAAAATACCCAGCCAGATTTGATATCCTGCTTACTGAATTTGAATTTTGGAATTTGCCAATGGGTCAAAGAGACCAAGGTTACAAAGAATTCGTAGAATTATTGAAATACATGAAGAGTCTTGGGATTAAGAACGTAGTCACCAAAAGGGACCTCAAGGTAGCCGCCTACTTCGGATTCTTAAACAGACTAGTGAACACCACAGCGACTGACATTGCCAAGACGGTGATCGAGAATACCGATCGTATTTATCAGCATTGTTATGGAACGGGTGAAGCAAATAGCAAACATGACCCAGCCGAGGCTTACTTTGATTGTAGCGGCAAAATGGCATTCTGGTTGCCGATGAAGCAACAAATGGGGAGAGGCGTGCAAAATCCACAAATTGTCCCTCTTTTCAGCGCGGAAGGAAAAGCGTTTCATTCTATCAACGCGTTGCCTACTGAGTATTACGTCGGAGATTGGATGAGAGACCATACGAATCTGGATGTTTTTGAGAACACTACAAGAGAAGTTATAAAAGGGTATAATGATCCTAATCTGCTGACCGGGTTCCATTACTACGAGTATATGTATTTGGATTATTTTCTGAGTCGAGCTGGAAATGTTACTCAGCCAAAATAGGGGTTGAGTTACACTTCATGCGCTGGGGGATATACTCTCCCAGCGTATGAGGTGTACAGGATTTGAGTTCGTCCTCGAGAGCTAATATTGCGGGTTAGTAAAATTTTAATATCATGCTTTTAAGAGGGCCTGTCTTTGTCTTGGAGAAGGTCCTTGCTCAATGAGCTGCTTCATCTCATATAGGGACGTCTCAATTTTCTTTTTAGGATCGGATCCAAAGAGTTTCGCGAGAGTATGTCCTAAAGCTCCAGCGGGCGGGTTATATGAAAAATCGATTTCAAGCTTAGTTTCACCATGCTCCTCGGCTACGAATTTAATCTGACCTACATTTTGAACGAGAGTACCTGGAATACTCTTCCATGCCAGGACTTCGCTAGGGACGTTTTTGGTGATTTCAGCGTCCCAGCTTACCGGGGCATTGAGCGGGCCCTGAACAGTCCAATGAGATCTTATTCCGTCTTTGGCTACCCGTACCTCTTTTATTTCGGTCATGAATTTTGGAAAATTCTCAAAATTCAGCCAGAATTGATAGACGTCTTGAATTGGAGCTTGGACCTGAATTGTTTTATGAAGTGTGATTGCATTTCTGTTTGCCCCGATTCCGATTAGGCGTTTGGTTTCTAGGTTCGTAATACTTCTTGCCAGCGCAAGCATTCCCGCTCCGCTCATCACAGCTCTGGGAACACCTTTACGAGCCAGGCCATAAATTCCAAGAGTTGCCCCTCCTAAACCCACAAAGAGACGAGTTGTGGGTGTCCAATGGGCTTGAAAGATTTCGCGTCTCTCTCTTTTTCTCGGGTTTCCCCCTTGGAGAGCAGGGATATCTTCATCCGTACTGTGAGTTTCAAGCTCGTTAGTGACGCCTTTGACCCCTTTAATTTTGGGCACCATCGAGAGAAGGGATTCTACTTCGTTATTAAGAATTAGACCCCGCAAGGTCACATGTCCATTATGGGAGGAAACTTCAATTGCGTGGGGATGGGATATAACTCGGCCCATTTTTGATCTGACGCGATCTTTGACGACATCATCCATGACTTCGTGTTCTTCGAAAAGTGAGGATCGGACTTCCGTTAGGATCCCTTTAGTTCGATTTAACAGATCTTGGCCGCCGACTTTCATCATGTTGGCCGAAGCATGGGCTAGGTGGCTCGCCTGATCACGGGCGAGGGCCCTTCTCTTTCTTGTTCTTTCAGGGTCAAAAAAATACATGAATCCTGCACCTAGTCCAAAAGCCGCAAGACTGTTAAACATTCGATTATTCATAAAATTGCCTCATGTCGCTTGTTCTCTTTTTTACGTTTTTTTAATAGTTTGGGAACTTCCTGTTTGTGCATTCACTGTGCCGCTTAAAATTGGACGTTTTAGCATCTGACTGAATTGACTATAACGTTAAATATGATACGGTGCGTTAAAAAGGAATAAAGGTTAATGATTTTCTCTAAAGTCTGTCGAATATTCATAGGGTTATCGTTGTTATATAATTTTAACGGAGTAACTCCGGGTCACGCCGGGGAGTTTAAGCTTTTAAAGGCGATTCGGGCGAATGATACTCAGCTGGCTCTAAAGTTAATTGAAAAGAAGAAAAATCCGTGGTTTTTTGAGAAGAAAATACCTTTAAAGGAACGTCTCGATCGGAAAGATCGAAATGAAGATAGTGCCTTAATTTCAGCTGCTTGGTGCGGAAATATCGCTATTCTAGAGGCGTTGCTTCAAAATGG
>JBDSKY010000452.1:0-2571 GCA_039916675.1 Bdellovibrionia bacterium | reverse complement strand
GAAGGGATGAATCCCGAACTTCTAATGCAATTTACCCAAGCATTGCAGAGACTGCCTAAGAGCCAAATTCAGAAATTTCAAATGCTGATGCAAAAAGCCATGAGTGGAAAAGACGTCACTAAAGAGGCCGCAGAATTCGAGAAGACACTACCCGTAGAGTTTCAGGCCATGATGCAAAGCATGGGAGCCATGAGTATGGCGATGGGCGGAGCGGGTGGTCTACCAGATGCTAATGCTGGATTTGACCTGGGTGGCCTCGGTTCGTCATCGAATGATGGTGATAAGGAAATCCCAGCTCTAGAGGCTCCACTATCAGAAGAAGAGGCTCGCGCCCTGGTGGTAAAGGCCGCTGCTGAAGGAAAGATCACTAAGGAACAGGCGGATGCGCTTCTTAATATAGAACCTCAGCTTCAAGAAGAAATACGTCAAAAAGCTAGAGGGGAAGATGCTATTCCCGTAGAGTTTTCTAGCGTAGAACAATCTGAAACTAAGGAATCTTCCGATGCTTCAGTAGAATCTAATAGTGAGTCAAAAGACTCTCAGGATTCTAAATTTAAAAAGCTTTGGAAAAACCTTTCAAAATCCAAGTAATCACAAGCATTCACCTTCCACGATGGGCCTTCCACCGAGGCAGGAAGTAGAAAACAAAAGGACCTAAAAAAATGAAATTTCCTAAATTGATGGGAGTGATCCATCTGCCTGCTTTGCCTGGAGCTCCAGGCGCCCACGGTACCCATCCTGCCGAATCTTTACAGGCTGCAGGGTATCAAGCGGTAAAAGAAGCCAAAATTTTATCCGATGCTGGATTTGACGGAATTATTATAGAAAATTTCGGAGACGTTCCGTTTTATAAAACTCAGGTTCCTCCTGAAACAATTGCGAGCATGGCCATTATTGCAGCCGCAGTGCGGGAGACCACCCAATGCGCACTTGGAATTAATGTCCTAAGGAATGACGCACGTTCAGCCCTTGCCATTGCCGCCGTCACAGGTTGTGATTTTATACGTGTAAACGTTCTCTCTGGAGTAGCGGCTACGGATCAAGGAATGGTTGAAGGAGATGCTGCGTATCTCTTACGAGAGAGAGATCGCCTGCACGCTCCGGTCGGCATTATAGCGGATGTGCATGTTAAGCACGCTGTAACTTTCTCTTCCATGCAAATCGATTTGGCAGTCGAAGAGGTTGGCTCTCGCGCCATGGTAGACGGAGTTATCGTATCCGGAAGAACTACTGGACGCCTGATAGAATTTGAAGCTCTAAGATCGGCTAGCCAAGCGGCACGCGCCTTAAAAATTCCAATCTTGTTGGGAAGCGGAGCCTCTCTTGATAAGCTCGCGGAAATTAAGCCTTGGGTGGACGGAATGATTGTTGGATCCGCATTAAGACAAGGCGGCGTCGCAGGTGCTCCGCTAGATGTTAAGAAAGTTCGGGAATTTTCCCGGGAATTTATGAAATTGGATCGGGCTAAACTAGCGAAAAAACGAAAAAGCTTTGTGAAAAAATAAGGCTTTTGGCTCCGCAAAGATTAGGGGGGGCCATTGGAATGATTTTTCCTCATTTCGCCCTAAAAGTGCTCTTGAGTATATAGAACCAAAAATTTACAAAAGCGCTTTAGAAGTATTTGGAATGGATATTCATTTATTATGGCATCGGCCTTTTGATCCCGATTTGTGAACTTACGCCCCTTCCCAAGTCGTCATAATTTGGTATATTTTCACCCACGAATTGATGATTTAACTTCCAAGGGAATTGCCTGTATTTCTACAAGTCATTCTTCTTCACTCTACCGGTTGGCCATGCCAAGGAGACTACTTAATTCCGCAACGCGTAAACCGTTACCTGTTTATTATTTCCAATAAATACTTTCCCATCAATCACTAGAGGTGCGGTAAACTTGACTGATGGACCTGCCCGGTCACCCAACAGCGCACTGCTACTGTAGAGAAGTTTGCCCAAGTCTTTTGCATCGTAGGCATAAAGGATCGCGCGACCATTCGTTTTCCACCCGTCGTTGTTTAGTTCCCAGACGATTCCGTTTTCAAGTCCATTCGAAGAGACAATAGGAGACGTCCCTCCAAGCCTATCCCCTGGGTTTCCTGATTCTATTTCTCCCTCGCTGACAGGAGTCTCAATTACTGAATTGCCCTGTACTTTAAAAGCTTTCAGTACCGTGTGTGAACCGTGTGTATAGATTGTATTATCAAAATAAGCTGGAGTTCCATAGGACGCCCCTGCGACGTCCTCAATGACTTGATACGGAGCCATGGGAGCCAATGGATCTGAGTGATCTCCAAAAGAGGCTTGCTTCACGAAGTAGAGCGCGTCCAACTTTCCTCCTTGGACAGCGAGATCTAAACCGCCAGGCGCCGTAAACAACATGATCCCGCCGGAACCAAGATCTTTGTTGTCATCGAAGGACAGTTGACCACGTGGGCTGAAATAATCGAGGACCTTTAGGTTTGGCGTTAACTTCAATACCGTGTCTCCAAACTCTGAATTTCCCTCAAATCCGCCATTCGATGTGGCCAAGTAGAGGTTCCCAGCTCCATCGATAGCCGGGCCATCCCCAGA
>JBDSKY010000451.1:0-7086 GCA_039916675.1 Bdellovibrionia bacterium | reverse complement strand
CTCGGTCATTGCTTACTCAACAGACCGGCTCACACGGCCGAAAGTGTTCTATACAGAGGGAAAAAAATCCCAGTCTCACTAATGGCTCCCAGTGGAAATACCCTCTATAGCCAAAACTCCAGAGATTATTATTTAGATGAGCTTTTTGATAAATCAAAAGCAGTCGATCTTTCGTCAGACTATATTGCTTCCCATAATTTTATTATCGAGAAGCAAAGTTACGTGATGGCCTTTGACACGAACTCAGTTAATGCGCCAGTTTTGGGTTTTATGGATTCCAGTGGAAAAATGGAATATTTGGATCCAGCCCAGTGCTCGATTTTGAGCGTAGCTAATATGAAACAACAACTCATTAGCAACTTGGGCGATACGATTAGCGTTTCATCAGGGCTTAGTCTTCAATTCAGACAACCTGGAAGTTACGTTATCAGCTTTAATTGTCAGAACAATACTTTTACTCAAGCATTTATAATAACTTAAATCTGGCAAACCTATTACTAACCGCCTGCTGGAACCGGAGCTGGAATAGGGGACATTAAAGGCCCGGTTAAAACAAAAGAATAGCTTCCATCAGGTTGCTTTCCTGCACCTAAAAGCGCGTCCAAAAGAACAAACGATTTCATAATGTTTTCTGAAAAAGTAAAATGCAGTTTCAGATTGATCTGGCTGGCTTCCAGTTGCTTTGCCAGCGTGATGTCTCCTGCAATAGCACCTTGAATATCGTCGACCACTCCACTTTTGGAAGGGCTGGGTTTGCCTATGCGAAAGCTCTTAATCACAGCTTTCCCTTTGTCCGCTTTGATTTCTGCAATTGCATCTGAAACCGACAGCTGAGGGACGGAGAAACCTGCAATGGATTGAGGTTCCAAACTAATCTGAGTCAAAGTAAGTGCTGCTTCCCCCTCGAGAGATGAAAGATTTGCAGAGTCACCGGAGAACGTTCCTGAACCATCAACGGTAGCTGCCACTTGAACACCTGCAACATAGGGCAGGATGCCTAACTTTTGAAGCTCTAGTTTTTTGGATTTATATGAAAGGGAGAACTGAGTCTTTTTTAACGAAAAAGAACCACTGAGTTCTCCTTTTCCGTTTCCGATCCACATTTTTCCACTGTAAGTTGAAAATAACAAAGGCAAAATAGAAGGAGAGATTTCAAGTTTATCAATATGGACTGGAGTGCTAGGTGGAGGAAAATTGAGGGTAATGTCTTTCATTGCGTAAGACAGCCCAAATAAAAATGAAAGGCGGCCCTCTGTTGCAGTGAAGGAGATCCCTCTTTCCGCCAACACAGCGGCGATATTGCCGTCAATATAGGCTTTAATCCGGTCTTCTGGAAGTTTTAGAAGTGTGAAGAAAATCAAACATAAAAATCCAAAGCTTATCCAACCGACAAGTCTTCCTATCCGTTTGGCCGGACTTAGAACAATCTCCGGTTCTGAAATCTCAGAAGTAAGATCAGCTTCGTTTTCGATTGCCGCGGCCCCACTTTTATTTTTTTTTATGCTCATTTGGATTCCACCGTTGCTATTGTAAACCCTGAAACTGCAAAAGTCGCATCCATATATCCCGTAGGATCGCCCTTGGTATCAATCGAAAGATTTCTAATTTTAGTGGGGCGTTGCCCGTTCTCTAAAGAGACGGCATAGTTGATGACTTGTTTGACACTGACGTGTTTTAAATCAATGTCAAATAATGATTCCTTGGATAAATCACCAGTGGTTCCGGGCTTCTCAACTGAGATATTAAGATTAGATTTATCCATACCTGCGAGGCCAGCAAGTGTTTCGAAATATGCCGACCAGGGGCCAGTATCTTTGGCTCCACCTTTGAGAGCGGACGCAGGCAGGGAGTCTTGCAGTCTTCTTAATTCATCGGTAGAGTTTTGAATCATGGTTAGTAGGGTTCTTTTTTCGGTTAATTCCTGCTTAAGCTTGTGAACGCTCCAGACAGAGCTGAAAATCGCAAAAAAGATCAGAAATACTCCAGAGCCCACGGCCGCTAGTTTAAGGTAGAGTTTACTTTGTAAGTCTAATTCTTCCCATTTGCCTTTAAGCTCTTGAGCCCATTGCTGTTCTCCGACAGCCTGCGATAATTTTTCCCAAAACTCTTTGAATTTTTCTTTCATTTTTTATTATCTCCCGTACGAATCCTCGGTTGGTTTACCGGAAAATGAAATTTTCCATTTTTGGGGGCTACCTTCTAATGCGGCTGTTTCTTCCATCTTGCCCCGCTCAAATGAGCTGAGCTTACTCTTCAAAAGGATAGTCAATTTTTCCGCTACCTGTGGATTCGAAACCAAGAAAGCGAGAGAGGCTTCTGAAGGGTGGTCGTTAGCGAGGAAAGAGTCCGTATTCGGGATACCAGCTTTAAACTCTGTTAGATCAACCACAAGGCCTCTGGAAATGTTGGAGGAAAGAGAATTGAGAAAATCCAAAGGAGAACGAGTATTAGGGCCTAGAAGTCGATTCAGTTCTCTTTGTTTCCCTAGTTCCTTATTAATCGAAGCCCGCAAAGCACTTGTATTGGACATATATGATCTTAAAGAGCTGCTCGATACCTGGCCAAAGAATGTTCGGATTGCTTTTTCAAGTTGGGTATTGGTGCTCGTCATCCTGGTTTTATAAACAGCGGATTGGACAGCAAGACTCAGCACTAACGAGACTGCAACAGTGGCCACTGCCATCAGCGGCTTTTTGAAAGCCCGGAGGTCTAATTCACGGGATCGGGAGGTTTTTGAAAAAGTATCCTTTCGGAAATTTATTATCTGGTTACGGTCATTACCAACCATTGTAAGAGGAAGTGAAGCGGCCAATAAGAAGCGAGCGTCAGTTTGTTCTGAATAAGTAATTCCAGAAGTCGTGATCGTGCTCAGAGCCAAAAGAGGTTTGACTGGTACCTGTAATTTGTCTTCTAACCAATGACCGAGTCCGGGAAGTAGAGCGGTGCCGCCCGATAGATAAATAAGAGTAATTCCTCTTTGAGTAACATTGCGTGCGACAAGATCAATTTGCCGGAGTTCAGTCAAAAGCGCTTCGCAGGGACCTTCTAAACAGGCTGACATCTCGAGCTGCTCAGCCGTTGCGTCAGTAGGCCTTTTTGAATGAAAAATAATAGCATGGTCTAGTTTGTTTGTTTCGGCCTGGTCTAAGGGAATCTGGTATTTTGAAGCAATTGCCTGCGTGAGATCTTTTCCTCCCCAGCGGGTTTCGCGTATAAGTGCCGGGGTTCCCATCCTGTGGAGATAAAAAATAGTTCTTTCGTGGCCTACTATTGCCAGAAGAATAGGATCTTCCCCCGTGGAGGCGCTGGTTCCTAACATCCGGTTAAGAATTGCGCGGTAGGCCCATTCTTCGGTCGTAATTACATCCGGATTAATTTCTGTTTCCTGCCACTTCTGAATGAGAGCTACAATGTGGCGCTTCAAGGTGATGGTAACATGAATATTGCTGCCCTGCTTACCTTGAGCCAGGATAACAGACTGAAAAGATGCATCCTCCAAAGAAAAGGGAAGGTCATCCTCTAACTCGAAGCCAATGGCGGACTGAATTGCCTTCTTATCTTTAGTGGGCAACAGAAGATTGCGAAATGTATTTTGAGAAGTAGGCAGAGCAATAATGACTTTATCCGGCGGTTTGGGAAGGCCGCGAATCAGCCGATTAAGTGCGTCTAATTGGGTTTCTTCAGGCCGGATTGTTTGCTCGTGGTAGTCCCTGATATCAAAACGCCCGAAAGCACTATCCATTTCTACAGACTTGATACTTGAGCTACCGAAATCGATTCCTAGTATACGCATCGTCTATTCCTCATGCTTATATTATCCTCATAAAGGTTATTTTGAGGCCGGGATCGGGGACATTTCTTCCACCTGGTGAGCCGGAGCCAGCACTCGGAGTTCCAGCGTTTGGAGTCCCTCCGGTGATACTGCCGTCGACTGAAACGTTTGTCCCGCCTGGGCCGGGAGCTGGCTTGGGAGCGTCAGAAGACAAGTCTACCCAGGCTTCAATAGTTCGATATGAATTATTCACATTGGCTTGTACGGTAATTTTAAACTGTGATTCCTCGGTTACGAGTTTAATACTCTGTTTAGCCAATCTAGACTTTAACTCAGTGATCGCTTGTGGATTGTTAACAAAGCCCGCAATACCACGTTTAATATAGTCGTAGAAGTCTTCCTCAGCTTTGAATTTGTTATCGACGTCTGTTGCGTCCCTGAATTTGAAAAAATCTGTCACTTCCTCAGTGGTTATTCCTCGGATAAGAGCCCGTAAGACAGGCTCTTTCATCGCGTTGATATTGATTCCAATGGTGGCGCTGGTTGTTAACGCCGGGGTTAGAAGATTATACATTTCGTCATCCATTGCCGGAACCATATGAAGCTCCGAAATTGAATAAAATGGAGCTTTTTTGAATGGTATCTTACTATCGATCCGAGTAGAGCGCTGTACAAATGTACGATCTGCCCATGACGAAATATTATCTACCAAGTCCTGTAGGCGAAAGTTACGACGATTATCGTTAAACTCTGGATCCGTCTGAATCTTGTTTGTCACTATTGTATTTAGGTAATCAAAAAGTCCTTCTCGTGCTGCCTCGGGATCAAAGGGGATAGTTGAGGTGACTGTGGGGCTGGGGACGGGATTGGGATTGGGCTGAACCGGGGGAGTTCCGGGTCTAGGGGGTTTGATTGCTGCCGCAATGGAAGCATAGTTTGGAAGTAATAAATTTAGATTATATTTTGACGATTCTGATTCAATATTTGTGGTGTAACTTCCGCCTTCAAAGCCCGAGTCTTTCTGAAATTTATTGATGGCATCTCTATCTGTCTGGTTTAAACCGGGAATATTAGAGGGAATGGGGTAAGAAAAAGGGAAGCTCCAGATTTGTTCGATCATGCCTTTGGGAACGTCCGCACCGGCTCCCAGGGTACTCAACTTATCTTTTACATTTTTGTACGCTTTCAATCTCAGGAGTGACAGCTTGAGGGCACTCTTGGCTAAATAATGAGCTTTAACTTGATCTAAGCTGCCGAAGGCTACGGCTTGAGTAATCTGAGAAACATAGGTGAACTCGGTCACTAAAATTGCTAGTACTCCAATTGCAGCCAGAACGATAAAAAGCGCAATTCCGCTTTGGTCCCGGCCGACAGGGGTCAAGGATTCACCCCCCGGGGCCAAGGGCAACTTCTCTGCAGGGTCACTGGGTCGCGAGCGACCTTTAAGTACTCGGGTAAAGGCCATTAAGTGGAATCTCCGGTCTAAATTTATAATCACCTTCGAAGCTGAAGTTTTTAGGGCCCAGGACTTCGAGTTTAATTTCAATTATATCTGGAAAAAGGTTTTTTGTATCTTCATGATCGGTATCCCAGCTGTTAAGTACCTTCCAGGTCTCGCCTTCCTTCAGGTGATAGGAAAAGGTGAAGCTTTTTATATTATGAAGTACCTCATAGCTTACTGCTTGAGTGTCACGGCGGTCTTCATTGGAGAACGCATTGGGAGATTCTGTTTTTATTAGGACATAGGTACCGGGATTCTCTTTGTTTTTTTCATCACGGCGCAATTCGTAAGTAACCTTGGCAAATTCAGATTCAGGCGCTTCTTTATAAATCCGGATATGCGACAAAGAGATGAACGAGAGCTTCCGCTCTGTTCCGATCAACCGAGAGGGGCGGAGTCCCTCTCGGTTGATCGCAGCAGACCAGAAAGTGAAAGTCTGTGCTAAATCGTCGGTTATATCGTCTTGACCTTGAATTGCTCCCCCAACAGGTTGTCCCGGCGTTTGGGTAGGATCAGGCTTTTTATCTGGCATTGCAATTTTCGGTGAATAGATCAAATTTAGATCACGCTGAACCACCGCCATTGCCAAAATAACTGCATTGTTGAGGTCACCTTCAGCCGTCAGGTTATCTCTTAGTTTGTAGGTTTCCGCTGTAGCTTGAAAAATAGCAAAACAGATGAAAATTAAAATCGCCAGGGCAATCAAGACTTCCAGAAGGGTGAAGCCCGCTTCATTATTTTTATTCAGTGGTGCTAAATTCATAATTTAAGTCAACCCAATAAGTGGAAACTGAATAATTGAGCTGATTGCCTCCTTTCTTCCAAAGGATAGTGACCGTGACTTCTCGAAGTGCTTTGGATAAAAACTTGGTAAGAAGTTTACCCAGCATTTCGGCATTCTGATTAGGGCCGTCTTTTGCGCTGCTTGAATCCCGTCCCTTGTTACCGCCGCTTAACATCGAGGTTATATTGGGCAAAGTGACTTCCTTGATGACCCGCTTCCAGGAATAGTCCTGGTAAGGTTCTTTGAAGACCCCTTGGTCCTCTTTTTTTACTTCTTCGAATTTTTTTCCTTCAATTTTATATTCAGTCTCAATCATCTGATTTCGAGCTAAAGTAGCCACCGCTCCCATTTGCTTAGCTCGAGTGGAGGCATTGATCGCACCGCCTTCTACAGCTAGTATAGAGCCGAAGCAAATAGCCATAATCGCCATTGCGATCACAACTTCCAGAAGCGTAAAGCCGGAGTCGGCCGTCAGGAGGGAAGGGGGAGATAATATTTTCTTTAAGAATTTATTTGTCATGATATTTTCCCCTCCTTATCTTCATATGTTTAATTAAATAATTAATAACTACTTACTAAATATGTCCCCACCATTTACATATCCTTCAGTTAAATTAGTCATGCCAAGAAGCGGAGAAATATCCAGCGAAACATGGTGTTTGGAACTATCAGTTAAGTGAATCAAGGTCTTCTCTGATAAGCCGTGTGGAAAGAAGTGGGTGTATGCAGTCGTTCCCACAATTGCATCAGGACTTTGTTGAGTCATGATGTCCTCAAACACGACGCCTGTGGGTAAAGTTAGTTTCTTTCGAGTTATAGATGTCTCCATTTGGAAGGGCGATTTGGGCGCAGCATCCGATTGTTTTGCGAATCTTTTCTTTCTGTCTTCTTGTTCCTGCGTTTCTTTTGTTTCCAAAAGTAGGTCGCGAGACCCCACCTCGGCCCAGTAAGAGTTGGCCTTTTGGTCATAAACGACCCGGTGAACTTTTCCAGTAACTACTGCGGCATTATACGTTTCTTTAATAACGG
>JBDSKY010000450.1:0-4218 GCA_039916675.1 Bdellovibrionia bacterium | reverse complement strand
GACCCAATTTTCAACTATAGGTCGCGGTAAACCTACATCTGAAGGTACAAAGGGGGGGGGAAATAGGCCAGCGTAGGGGGGGTGCCATGTTTTTGGAATCAGTTCCAACATTGATGCCATACGGACAACGTCGATCCCAAGAGAAAAGGAATTATTGACGTAGTTAATGCTAAGATCAGTACTATAACCAAGTGTCAGGAACCAGAACCGTGACTCTAATCCTATTGTGGCATGGAGACGGCCACTATCTGTGATACGTGTGTTTTCCAAATAAGAACCTAAAAAAATTCTTGAATGGACTACTGAGAAATCTGCAAATGTATAAGCAAACCCAAGCCTTGGCTGGAATGTGGGGTAATCTCCAATCAATATATTATCATCCCGCATTAACGTAGCTCCTTTAGATTCGCCAATAAAACTGAAGCTAAGGCCTGCCCGAAAAATTCGATTAGGAATCCAACCCAGCCCCATAAGCAGGCGGCTTGGTACTTTCATAATCTGGTAGAATCCAGGGAGCTCGGGACTATCGACGCTAGTAGGTATGGGATAAGTAATTGGCAGCTGGTAGCTCACTCCCAAGAGCAGACGATTTGGCAACTGATACATTGCAGACCCAATTAAGCCCAGCGCCGAGGATTGTTGAGGCCTATGATCAATGGCTTCTTCCGCCGTTCCAAAATTTAAAGCCATCCCCAATGCGAGTGGCCTACCTCCAATATCAATTAGCCTACCCATTCCCAGTCGAATCTCTGAAATACTAGTTTCAAGATAAGTGGGCTTTCCTGCATTTGAGGGAAGGAGATATTCTTGTCCTTCTCGTGAATTATTAAAAAAACCGATACTGAAGCCCCAAGGATGATTATTGAATGCGACTCCAACGCTGCCCAGGTAAATGGGATACAAATAAGTCTGGATATTGGCATCCCGAATACGGTTATTTGAAATATTGAGATCTACTCCTTCCAAAGTCATTGCAAGACCCGCAGGATTCTCCATCGAGGCAAGAAATGTATCTCCTAAGGCAACAGTCGCTCCTCCCATCCCGATTGTACGATTGTCCCCGTGTACAGAACTATTCCATCCATTGTAGGCGTGAGTTCTCCGGGTATAGGGTAGGGTGTCTGCGGCAAAAGCTGAATAACTAACGAAAATCCATGAAACCCATATTAATTGTTTGATCATCTTTTGCACAGCCCCCAAAGTTAACAGCTCGATTTCCGCTTGTCAAAACAAGGACTTTCCTAATTCGTATTTTTCTAGGAACTTGAGGAACCCATGCTAAACTTACGAAGCCAGACCGGGAGATCTGACTTGAATGAAAAAAGTCCTAAAGAAAAAAAGGCTAGGCTTATTTTTATTAAAAGGATTTAGAAAACCTAAGAATAAATTTAAGCGCAAAAAAATCGTATATTCTTCGACTCAACTTCGACTCTCTCGGATGCGGAGCGAGGAACCAGAAGTTAAGAAGTCGAAACGCACTCCTCCTCCTCAAGCTACTCCTTCAGAGGTCATAAAGGAAACCGCAGAACCAGTTGCCCAGGTACTAATCGAGGAGATTACCCCTCAGATACCCTCCGATCAGAGGCTTGCTCCAATTGAAGTGGTATTTGAAAATAAAGTCCAATCAGAATATAAAATTGCGTTACCTTCGGCAGACAAAAATTTTCTTTCCACGCTTGATATCACTAAGCCTGATGATAAATTGAAACAAAGCATTGAAGCTTTTCTCTTGGATCAGAGGTCTCCTCACACCAGGCGAGCTTACGGAAAGGATTTGAAAAGATTTGTAAAATTTCTCCATTCAAGAAATTTGCGTCAAGGTGCAGATACCCTTACTCGAACTGTTTTGATCGGTTACAAGGAATCCTTACTCTCAGATGGATTGCAACATACATCGATTGACCGACATTTGGCGACATTGAGAAGTTTCTTTAAGTGGCTAGTAGATGATGGGATTCTGGAAAAAAGTCCAGCCGACGGTGTGCGTTTCCTGAATCCCAAAAAACTCTCAACTACAATCGGCTTCAGTGATGAAGAGGTAAGGAAAATTTTAACTATCCCCGATCTTCATAAACGGTCGGGTGCGCAACACTATGCGATTCTCATGGTCTTATTCTATTGTGGACTGCGGCGATCTGAACTTTGTAGCTTAAAAATTTCTAATCTAGGGACCGAAAGGAACCTTCGAGTTCTTCGCCTCCGAGGTAAGGGCAATGCGGAGCGAATGATTGTTTTAACTGATCCTGTTTGGAACGCGTTAAAGCATTATTTCTATATTTCTAGAAGAGATATTGAGAAGACCTCAGGCGAGGTATATCTGTTTTCGCCTATCCGAAACAATCGGACGGGGGTATTGGATAAACCTCTGGATACCTCTACCATTTTCTCTATTGTCACTCGCTACGCAAAACAGGCTGGAATCATGAATCGGGTTTCTCCTCACTCGTGCCGAGCCACCGCTATATCTAACGCGAGAGACCACCATGTTCCAGACCGTGCCATCCAAGAATTCGCCGGTTGGGCGTCACCGGATATGATTACGCGATATGACAAAAGACGAACTTCATTGGAAGAGTCTGCGACTCACTCCATTAAGTATGGTTCAGAGAATCGGTCTATACCTGTTTCGAGTTCAGCCTCTGCGTTCGAACGAACTTCTGCGACACCTTCTGTACCGAAGTCCATTGATCCGACCTTCTCAGCACCTTTGAAAAATGGAGAAGATATCGATTGGGCCGAAGACGAAAAATAGGTGAAACAGACTAATTTTGCCCTACAACATAGGTAATCCAAGAGAATGCATTGTCCCCAGACTCTGAGCGAGTGTATTCCCCAGTTCCTTCACCTTTGTGTGAAGTCTCCCAATAGACAAAGGTCTTTTTAAAACCTGCATCTATTAGTATGTCGCGAAGCTCCGGAATTGTCCAAAGTCTCCAATCGTAAGTAAAGGCATTCTTCATTTCATTAGCTTGATTCTGCGCCTGATTCCAAACCCGCCCTTGAGGGGGAGGAAATTTAAAATGAATGGCATACTTCGCCCTGCGAGTGACTGGGTCGAATGACTTCTGATCCCAAAAATAAAGAAATTTTTTCCCACTTCTTGTAGTCAACGTCCGTCGCTCACGAGTTTTGGTGATCATACCCGGGCCCCCGGCCAGCTCAAGTATTAGCAAACCTTGAGAAGCCAGTGACTTCAAACAGCTCCGAAAATATTGAAGCAAGGTTTTCCGTTCCTGAAAAATAAAGAACGAAAAGTTACCTACAATAATTAAATCAGATTTAGGAGAGGTAGGCGTCCTTACATCCGCTAGAGTTAAGCGAAGCCTCTTCTTTTGGCTGGGAGTCAATTTTGAAGCATGATTTGCACGCCCATACTGCACCGGTTCTGGGTCCAGATCCACGCCTAGAGCTTGATTAGCTGGATGGCGTTTAATCCATTCACAGGAAAGAAGGAAAGTCCCACAGAAATCCTCGCGAAGTCTTCTGGCCGGTTCTTCTCTTAAGTCATTGGACATTAATTCGACTAGGTCGATGTGCTCCTTTGGGCTCTGTACCGATCTTTCATAAAGATGATATTTGGAGACAGTTCCTAAAGTAGGGCTCCCTGGAAGATTCCTTAGACGACTTTTTAATTTTGGCATCTATTTAAAGGACTTTATCAATTTCTGAAGAAAGGTCTTCCGGTTTAGTTTGAGGAGCGAAACGGTCTAAGACATTCCCCTGGCGATCCACGAGGAACTTTGTAAAATTCCACTTAATTCCTTCTGTTCCTAACAGCCCTTTTGCATTGCTTTTCAGATGGACGAATAGGGGGTGTGCATTGGGCCCGTTCACATCAATTTTGGAAAAAAGCGGGAAAGTTACATGAAATTTGGTTTCACAGAAATTCTTAATTTCCTCATTTGTCCCCGCCTCTTGCCCGCCAAATTGGTTGCAAGGGAATCCAAGAACCACTAAACCGCGATCCTTATACTTCTCAAAGAGTTTTTCCAAACCTTCGTATTGGACAGTATATCCACACTCGCTTGCGACATTGACAATCAAAAGGGGGCGCCCTTTGAAATCGCCGATAGATGTCGTCTTACCTTGGATGTTTTTCACTTCGATGTCATAGATTGATGTCATGTTTGAGTCCTTTGGCCATGTGTAACCTTTAGTACAAAACGACTGACACCCCGTCCAGGGGTGTCTTTAAGCAAACACCAAGGTCTGCTTCGC
>JBDSKY010000449.1:0-3572 GCA_039916675.1 Bdellovibrionia bacterium | reverse complement strand
AATCCAAGACTCGTTGGAATGCTAGGCAGGGATTTGATTCGGCTAAATGGGTTGAAGTTGAAGAGGAAACACGAGGGCGACCTAGGTAGGATCTTAGGTTTAGAGTGAAATCAAATCGCCGGTCTTAATTTCGACGCACTCAGATTAAAAAGCAACCTTTGCTCAACTCACGTACCTATTTGGTCAAATTTTATACATTAAGACACCCCGAAAATGCACCCAAGGGACATTTCCTAATACTTGAGTTAAATTGCTGTATATATTACATAAAAAAAATGTAACAACAGTTGTATTTCATGTTATTATTAAATTAATCGAATTGGATAAATGTAAATCTATGATCTCTAACAGATTGTACTTACCTTATGCGTTAGTCATGCTAGGCGCGATCTTACTTTCAGTGCCGCGGCCAGTCTCTGCGACCTTCGTCCGATCTTGCAGTTTGCCTCAACTCTGTGCTCCCAAGTTTTCAGACGTCAAACCGGGTTTGCTTCATTACGAGCCCAGGCCCCAAATTCTCGCCAGTGCTGAGTGCTTTTCTCCGGAAAAGGAATCATCAAGTCCACCCCTAAATCACCGTAAAGTTTTTATAGATGTTTCAGATAAATTTAGATCAATGGCTAAAGCAATAGAAAATATTAGCGAGACTCTAGCTAAAAGTCTTTCCTTAGACGAGATTGATTCCTTCCCTGAAATCGGACCAGCAGAAGCGGAGAGAAACCAAGTAGTTTTTGATTATTACTTAAAAGAACTGTCCAAACCCAGTCGAGAGGCAGTTTTTAAACAACTTGGCTATCTTAGCCCAGCGCAAATAAAAAAAATTAACAGCCAAATTAAAGAAGGAATAGATTCCATTCCGGCTCAACCTGATCCTAACGGGAATTACCAAAAAACTCGGCGTGATATAGTATCTGAAGTTGTTTTTAAAAGAATCGGAAAGAATATGGTCGAACTAACCACCCAGCAAACGGCGGACGAGACCGGAAAAATGATCGCTTATCGAGCGCTGAACCCAGAATCTTATCAGTACATTGCTGCCGGATTTCCAACGAAGCCCATGGCTATAAAGGGCAAATCAGCGCAAGGAAATCTTATTGGCGGTTTGATCCCGATTGACGCTAAATTCAGTAAGTCCGCGGGAAAACCCGAAGAAAATTATTTTACAAAGCTTAATAAAGAATTACTGGCAAAAAATCCGGATTTTGGAATGGTTCACCTTACGAGGCAAATGGGAGGCGTAACCCAAGTTGCGGTATTCAAAGAGGTTACAACGGCCGGTAAGAAACGGATTATTGAACAGTGGAAGTCTGAGGCTGACCTAGTAAAATCCCCGGGAGAATGGACCAAACACGAGTTGATCGGGATGAAAACTAAAGATCGGAGCGGGCGCATTCAAATTAAACCGATAACTGCGGACGTAGATCTTGCTTTTGTCGGTAAAGATAAAACGACCGCAGAGGGAACGGAGCCTGTTTATTACCATGAAACCAAAGGCCACGTCTCTCGAACTGAAAACCGCATTTTAAAAGTTTATAACAAAAATGCTCGTAAATTGGGCGCCCCTCAAGATTTGGTAAATCATGGCTCCCAAGCCAACGATCCAAGTGATGCGGAGCTTGAAGGAAAGGTGGCCATTGCTATTCCGCAGGGCAAAGGGTTACTCAAGGTGATGAGTCAATCTGAAGCAACTAAATTCGCGACCGAGGGAGTAGGGAGAAAGTTTAGTATCGAAGGATCGAACCTTAAGGGAATGGGAGCTATGATGGTTCCAGTCAAGCGGTCACTTACCCCTCTACCGTCTTTTGGTTCTGATGAAGCGTTGTCGTCTCATGGCTCTCAGGAAGATTTACCTGCTCATATACAATAAAAAATTAACCTATGGACTCAAGGCGCATTAGGCCACCCGGAAGGTGGCGAAACTCTTTGAACCCTTTTTCTTTTAGAATTTCAAGTGCATAAGCACTTCTGACGCCGGCATGACAAACTACAATCACAGGAAGATCGCGCGATAGTTCATCTGTTCTCAGATCCAATTCAGCTATCGGAAGATTGATTGAACCTTGAAGGTGCCCGTGGGCAAATTCTTTTTCAGTGCGGACATCCAACAGCGTAAAGGAGTTTGGCTGAGTAGCCATGAGCAAGTTTAGTTCTTCGGGACTGATTTCGTGTCGAGTCATAAATCCAGTATCTACCCTGACTCCCCGAATCCCGCACGAGAATTGCACAGGCAGCTTCTCTTTTTTGCCCCTTTGAGTCGGAAATTGTGATTCACTTGTAAGGGGAACTAATCAAGAGGCTAAAAGCTTACGCAATGACTAATATTGATTTCACCTCAGCTAAACACACACTTATTTTAAGCGATATCCATCTGGCAAATGCAGAAACTGTCCATCCTAAAAATCCTCTTTGGAAGCGATTTAAACTTCAGGAACATTTTATCGATGAAGAGTTCAAAGCATTTCTTGGGAAGATAAGCGGAGAAGTTTCATCTCCGATAGAGCTGATTTTGAACGGAGATATTTTTGATTTTGATTCGGTAATGACGCTCCCTCCTGCCGGGTCGTTGATCCCCATGAGCTGGCTGGAAAGAGTTCGTGGGCTCTCTTCAGAAGAAGCAAAATCCCGATTTAAGATAAAAGAAATTTTGAATGCTCATCCGGTTTGGGTGGAAGCTTTGAGTAAGTTTATTCTGGAAGGTAATAGAGTGGTATTCGTGATTGGCAATCATGATATGGAACTTCATTGGCCGACGGTTCAACAGGATTTATTGAACTTCCTGAAGTTGCCGGAAGAATTTAGAGATGCAGTTCGGTTTTGTGAATGGTTCTATATCAGCAATAAAGATACTTTGATCGAGCATGGGAATCAATATGATGCCTATTGCCTTTGCTCAAATCCCATTCATCCCCTGATTAACAAAAGAGGGCGCGTATTGGTGCGACTTCCTTTTGGTAATATTGCGGGGAAATATATGTTGAATGGCATGGGTTTAATGAATCCCCATGCCTCGGGCTCTTTTATTAAAAGTTCAGCTTGGGAATATATTTGTTTTTATTACAAGTATGTCATGACGACGCAGCCATTCTTGCTCTGGACTTGGTTTTGGAGTGCTCTGGCGACTTTATTTTGTTCCCTTCGAGAAGGGTTTTTGCCAGCAATGCGCGATCCGTTAACGGTGGATGCCCGGATCGAAGGGATTGCTCAGCGTGCGAACGCTTCGGTTTTTATGGTGCTGTCTTTGAAGGAAGTTCACGTACATCCAGCAATTTTTAATCCTTTGAAAATTGCACGAGAGCTATGGTTGGATCGCGCGATTTTATTGGGATTGATTGTTTTCGGAAGTTTCCAATTCTTTTCCTTTATGAACGTCTTTGCTAGTGTGTCGTTGCTGTGGTTTATAATTCCGGTGGTAACGCTGATTCCCTGTTTTATTTTCTACGCGAGATCTGTTCAATCTGAAGTTGACGATACTCAGGAAGCGACGCTTCATTTGTCTCCTCTGAGTGCTAGAATTACAAGGGTGAAGCGCATTGTTCAAGGTCACACGCATTTGGAACATCACAATTGGGTGG
>JBDSKY010000448.1:0-7988 GCA_039916675.1 Bdellovibrionia bacterium | reverse complement strand
CTGTCTATTTGCTATAATGCTCTCATCCCGCAATTGAGGGAGGGCAACGTTCAATCAACGCGAGCTTCGGAGATAGATTTTAATGAGAGGTGCGGCTCACATGCCGTCGTAGCGAATGCTGTTCGATGGGATCCTAAGACCAACAATTGCCAGGTTTATATCAAAAATTCACATGGGGAGGATGCGATTTTAAAAAGCGCCTGGTATCCTGCCAAGGATATCTTTTCTCACACGGTTGGCATCACTTATTTTGGAATGAATAAGAAATAGCTAGTCACTAAACAAGGAAAAGTTCCCCCTCAGTGGGGATTGAACTGCCTGTGCCGTCCGGTCATAAGGTAAAGACCTTCTCAGGCTAAGGGGCTATCGGCTGAAGCGATTTTAAGGTTTCTCCTCGAACTCGATAACTCTGCTCTTGCAAATCGACCATGAAATCTGAAAGAACCTCTTCTACGACTACTATTGCTTCCTTTAAAGTCTCTTGCAGCTTTGTCCTATCTTTGGACTTATCATATTGCTCGCTAACAGAGGCGGCAGCATCCAATACCCATTGGAGATTTTCTGCTTTTATTCGATACAATTTGTTTGCTCGTGAATCGGCACTAACTCGGGCAACTTCGATTGCCTCCTTAAGACTTAGAAGCTCATTGCAAGCTTCGTCGAGATCTTGAATTTGTATCTTAATATCCTTTATATTCATTTTTTTATTTAGCAAAACTTTAGCTTGAGCCAATATTACCTGGATTTCGTAAAGTGCTGTAATTTCCCGCGCTGTATGGGCCAATCTTCTTTGATGCATCTCAGCGAGACGGCACGCCCGCTCTTCCCTACTCCTGCTGGCCTCTTGGTCTGTTTTCCAAGAGTCCTTAATTTTTGGAATACGAGGAAATCTTTGGATATCAGTAATTCGAGGAACATCTGACAACGGAATCACGGATCCATCATCACACTCTATAGTCTTGGTGAATCGAATTTTTGTCCGATTTTTCAATCTTTCTTGCTCTTGGACTAACCTGTTCTGCAGTATCGCTAAAGGGAGTTCGTCTTGGTCAGAAATATTAGTAGGACCTCTAGTATTCCCAGACGGAGAAACATCTTTTAGGGAAGAGTTAGATTGTGGGCGAGCTGTAACACATGCACAAACTAACAAAGGCAATAATATCGTAAACCCAAATCTTTCGCAGAACTTAAAAGAAAAAAACCGCATGCTTCAATTAGAAACTGAACCCGCACTCTTGTCAATGCCCGAATTCTCTACGAAAAGTAAGTCCCACCTGTTCTGAGACCATGACGGCCCTTGGTGGACATTCCATAAAGACCTGCTTAAACTACTCAAGTGGCCCCACGTCCTGCCGATAAAACGCAAAAATTTGAGATTCTCGGCGGCCTTCGAGGTCTCGCGATCCGTTTGAGCGCCCCCTGCTAAAACGGAAAGTAAATAAGTAGCCAGAGAAAATTACTTCCCCGAGAATACAAAATCCGAAATGCACGACAGATCCTGAAGGCGGGTGAAATACCGCCGCTAGTGGCGGTGATTATTGATTGGTATAGAACTCTAATTCTTTTTTAAATCGCTTCTTGGAGTCCTTCTCAATCTGATGTAATTCGTGAATCCAATCTTTCTCAAAAACGATCTGCTTACTTTTCGGACTAAATGATTGCACGGCCTTGATCTTTGCCAAAAGCTCCGTGGAGCTCGACATGTTTCTTGGTTCTTTTAATTCATTGATAAGTTTTAAAGCGTCTTGACTACCAATGCGCTTTTCTACCGAAGGATCTAACATCCGGTAGATTATGTACTGCAATGTGCCCCCATGCGGCTTCCTGGAACTGAAGTTTACCCCATATAATTTTTGCAAGTCTTCATACGAATCTATTTTAAGCGCCTTCTCCGGAGCCGCATCTCGCGGGATGAGTGGTAAATGCAACAAGCCCTTGTCCAAGAAATAAAGGGTCAAGCCCAGGGCCCATACATCATTTTTTAAGTTCTGATTTACAAGTCTTACACGCTCTCCGGTTTGTTTAAGTGCTCTCAAAGTTTCCGGGGCCATATATTCATAGGTCCCTTTTATTTTTTCCAATGAGTCGGTATTTTTTTTGTCTGCTAAGTCCAAGGCCAAGCCAAAATCAGCAATGAATGCCTGATAACGTCCGTCGACGTCGGCATCAACTAGAATATTCTCTGGCTTAATATCACGGTGGTTAATTTGATTGCCATGAAGAAGACTTAATCCGGTGATCAAATTCTTGGCTAGATCGAAAACAACAGCCTCTTTACTTCTTCCGTTAATAGACTCCAAAGATGGGTTATTCAAGAACGCTCGAAAATAAATCAAATTAAAAGGATAATAAGGGTCAAGTAGTATCAGCTTTTCTTTAATTTTGGATTCCCCATGAAGATCGACTAGATCGCCACTTTTGGCGATTCCTTCTCGACCCATCCAGCGTTTTTTTGCTTCAAACTCCTGCCTTACTTCTTGAATAAGTTTTGGATCTACCTCCTCTGTTTTTGAGTGAATATCAAATTTTTTAGATTTGATATATCCTCCGACCAAAGCCGTATGGTCATTGAAACCGTCTGACAAAGATTCAGTAGCCATCGTGTAATCAAATGCCAGATAAACCATTTTAAATCCGCCCTCCCCAATTGGTTTCAGGGGCCGGTCTCTGTGATGAGTTCGCAAAAGACGATCAAAAAACACGACAATTCGGCCATCCGGAAAGACGATAATACCAGCCGGCACAGTGATCCCCTCAAACAATGTACCGGCGTCCAAGCGAATCGGTTTTTCCAATACCTTGCTTTGAGCGATCCAAGCGTGAGAGTGTTTCTCCATGATTTCTACTAAGTTCTTGAAAAAAGATATCCAATCAGCATTTTTGATGTGACGGTTTACGAAAATAAATTCTTTTTTATCCCCTATTTTCAGCTCATCCAGGCGCTTTAATATATGGCTGGCAAGATTTCTAACTTTTTGCGCCACAGGACTTCCACCCGAATTAGGGGTGGAGGGGAACAAGTGCATTATCTGAGGTTCAACTGTATGCATGAGCAGAGCATTTTTACGAATTTCCGTGAACACGACCCTATTTTTTGGGATTTCATTTCCTAATTCACAAAGTGCGCTCAATGCTGATTGAAAGTAGCCTTTATTTTCATTGCCTTGTATCAATAAATTGAACAGGTGCTTTGATGGATGTTCACAAGACTTTTCTGTTAGGCCTCGGTAGATCGCTTCGCACGTGATCAGGGTACCGACCTGAGTTTCATCAAATTCATCCGAGCAGTTTCCCCCTTGTATGAGATTCTGAAGCGACTGACAAATATCGCGTTCCATTGTTACCTCAAAATCGGAACAACCCTGATTTGTCTCCACTTTTTCAAATATTTTACAAAGCTGGCGTTCGTCCTGAGTTTCTTGGCTCACCCCACAAAATATAGCCGAGTAACCTAATGGAGGAAAACTCAGGAGTAAGAATAAACCTAAAGTCCAGGACACGAGACAATTTATGATAAATTGCATATGTAAAAACTATAAAGGACTACTTAGAGGGTGACTAGCTTTTTATGCAATAGGGATTGAGACTAGATTTCCCTATCTTCCAGTAATTTTTTCAATCAATCTCTCAACTTCTTCATTCACTAGATTAGGGAGCGTTACAATGAGTTTGGGCTCCGTCTTCATAGCCCTTTTGATCGCAAATACAGCTTCCTTATTGCGCGCCCAGCTTCGGCGGGCGATCCCATTGTTCACATCCCAAAAAAGCATGGAAGACACGCGAAGGTCCGACTCGGAAGTTCCATCTAAAACCATGCCGAAGCCACCATTCATGACCTCTCCCCACCCTACTCCGCCTCCATTGTGCAGAGATACCCAGGTTGCGCCTCGAAATGAGTTACCGACAAAAGTATGAACCGCCATATCTGCTGTAAATTTAGAACCATCGTAAATATTGGAGGTCTCACGGTAAGGTGAATCAGTGCCGGATACATCGTGGTGATCTCTTCCTAACACAACAAGTCCCGAAATTCGGCCTTCGCGAATTGCGTTGTTGAAAGCCAAAGCTATTTTTACTCTGCCTTCTGCGTCGGCGTATAAAATTCTGGCCTGTGAGCCTACGACAAGTTTATTTTTATCGGCGGCTTTAATCCATTGAATGTTATCTTCGAGTTGTTGTTTTATTTCAATTGGTGCTTCTTTTAGCAGCTGTTCTAATACAGTCGCTGCAATTTGGTCTGTCACAGCTAAGTCTTTGTCATTTCCAGAAGCACACACCCACCTAAACGGACCGAATCCAAAATCAAAACACATCGGCCCTAAAATATCCTGAACGTATGAAGGATATTTAAATGAACCATCGGATTTTAAAACATCTGCGCCAGCACGACTCGCTTCCAAAAGGAAGGCATTACCGTAATCGAAAAAATACATCCCCTTTGAGGTAAGTGCATCAATAGCCTCGACGTGGCGAATCAAAGTTTTTTGAACTTCAAGTTTGAATTGCGCAGGGTCGCTTGCCATCATTTGATTTGCATCTTCTAAGGACATTCCGATCGGATAATAACCTCCCGACCAAGGATTGTGCAGCGAGGTTTGATCGGATCCTAGATCGACGTGGATATTTTCCTTAGCTAAGCGTTCCCAAAGCTCCACTACGTTACCCTCATAGGCGAGTGCTACAGCTTCTTTCGCTAGTTTGGCCTTTTGAATCCTTGTCAGGAGCTGCGTTAAATCAGTATAGACTTCATCTACCCACCCTTGGGAGTGCCGCGTTTTTAACGCTTTCGGATTTACTTCTGCAATGACACCGATTGCACCTGCAATAACAGCGGCCCTGCCCTGAGCGCCTGACATTCCCCCTAATCCGGAGGACACGAAGAGTCTACCTGCCAATCCAGATTTGCCTTCAGTTTTAGAATCGTTTTTAACGGACTTCGACTTAGAGGAATGACTACCAGGAGATCGCCCCCCCAAACGACTTTCTGTAAGACGCCCTGCATTCAAAATCGTAATGGTTGTTCCATGCACAATTCCCTGTGGGCCAATGTACATAAAAGAGCCTGCGGTCATTTGTCCGTATTGAGTCACGCCTAATGCACTAAAACGCTCAAGATCATCCGGCTTCGAGTAATTCGGAATCATGATTCCGTTCGTAATGACCACTCTTGGCGCTTCAAGGGAAGACGGAAACAGGCCCATCGGATGACCTGAGTAGAGAACCAAAGTTTGGTCATCTTCCATGGTCGCAAGGTACTTCATCGTAAGCAGGTACTGAGCCCAGTTTTGAAAAACAGCGCCATTCCCCCCGTAGGTGATCAGCTCATGAGGATGCTGAGCCACTTGGGGATCCAGGTTATTGGTTAACATGAGCATGATAGCGGCGGCTTGCTTAGAGCGATGGGGATAGGCCTCCAAAGGACGGGCATGCATCTTATAGTGAGGTCGAAATCTATACATGTAAATTCGACCATGAGTGGCAAGCTCTTTGGAAAACTCTTCGGCTAGAACAGGGTGGTGCTCAGGTTTAAAGTAACGAAGAGCATTTTGAACCGCTAAAATTTTCTCAGTGGGCGTGAGAATATCTTTACGCTTGGGAGCATGATTGGTTTCAGGATCGTAGGGCCTGGGAGAGGGTAGGTTGTCTGGAATCCCCGCTAAAATCGATTTCTGAAAATCATCCATGTATTTCTCCTCATTTCTTTGTAATAGGTAAAAGAATCTGGAGATCAAAATATGATGCTAATCAATCCGCCTAAATACAAGTCAGCTTGTCCTGATTCTAAATCCCGTGAAATTATGACTAAGACTATACAATTCTTTGAATCACGAGGAAAGAAAAGACTCAAAAAAGACGATCACGCGGCAGCATGGTATGCGGATTTCCTAGATTTTCAGAAAAAGGAAAAAATATTCGCTACTTTTATGACCCCCCCTCCGTTCGGGGACTCAGAAGCTCGCTGGGATACTTGGCGTAACTCAGAGCTAAGTGAAATCTTAGGCTTCTACGGCCTGAATTACTGGTACACTTGGCAGGTTTCGATGCTGGGTTTGGGGCCAATCTGGATGAGCAAGAATGAGGGGATTAAAAAACGTACTGCTCAGCTCTTGCAAGAAGGTGGAATTTTTGCTTTTGGACTATCCGAAAAAGAGCATGGTGCGGATCTCTATTCGTCAGAGATGACTCTTACTCCGGTCACTCCCCAGGTCAATGGGGACGGGTTTGTCGCTAAAGGAAGAAAGTACTATATCGGCAATGGAAATAAAGCGGCCCTGGTGTCCACCTTTGCTAAAAGAAGCGACACCGGAGAATTCGTCTTCTTTGCGGTAGACTCTCAACACAAGAATTATAAGTGCATCCAAAGCGTAGTTCACTCTCAAAACTATGTGTCCGAATATGAGCTCCAAGATTATCCAATCACGAATGCCGATATTCTCTCGCAGGGACCTGAGGCCTGGGATTCCTCACTCAATACCATTAATGTTTGTAAGTTCAACTTGGGTTGGGCCTCTATCGGAATGTGCACACATGCCTTTTATGAAGCAATTAATCATGCTTCGAATCGGCATCTATTTAAACAAAAAGTAACTGATTTTCCGCACGTCAAGCAACTCTTTGTTGACGCCTATTCTCGACTTGTGGCTATGAAACTGTTCTCCAAGCGGGCAATCGATTACATGCGTTCCGCTTCAGCTGACGACCGGCGTTACCTGCTCTACAATCCTATGGTTAAAATGAAAGTTACTACTCAGGGAGAGGAAGTAATTAACAACCTCTGGGATGTGATTGCTGCCAAAGGTTTTGAAAAGGATATGTATTTTGAAACCGCAGCGAGGGATATCCGCGCCTTGCCAAAATTAGAAGGTACCGTTCACGTCAACATGGCTTTGATTATCAAGTTTATGAAGAATTATTTCTTCAAGCCAGGAAAGTTCGCGGAAATCGGGAAACGAAACGATGCTGCGAATGATGAGTTTCTCTTTCAGCAGGGCCCCACGAAGGGCTTGGGTAAAATTCAGTTCCATGACTACCGAATCGCTTATGACAGTGTTTTACTTCCCAATGTGAAGGTGTTCAAGGATCAAATCAAGGCCCTGAAACGCTTGCTAATGATTGCAGGGCCGAATCAGGAGCAGACAAAAGATTTTGATTTCCTTTTAATTTTAGGCGAACTTTTTACTTTAGTTGCCTACGGTCAACTGATCATTGAGAATGCCAAGATTTATGAGATCGAAGATGATCTTCTAGACCAGATTTTCGATTTCATGGTCCGTGATTTTTCAAAGTTTGCATTACAGCTTTTGACTAAGACCAGTAGTACAAAGCCCCAAATGTTATTAGCAGGCCTTATAATTCGCAAGCCCGTTGCCAGTGAAGCTAGCAAAAGGCGATTCGAAAATATTTGGCAAAATCATGTTTACAAACTTAGCGGAGTTTATTCTATGAACGAAGGCAATGGATAGTTGTCACATTGCATGGAACAGACTTGCCTTGTTCGCTTAACAGTGGGTTAATCTCTCGATATGGAAACTGACTTTGAGGTGGATTTCAAGTCTCTGGAAAAGTATCGGGGACAATGGGGCGGCAAAATCGAATCTGGCGAAGAGATGTGGTGGACAGAGCCTGATCCCGGTCTAGTAGCAGGATCTCGTTGGGCTCGCCTTCGATTTGCCACTGACGTCAGACAACATTTTTTACTGAGGTTCATGCGGCAGGCCCTAATCAATTTTGCCGGGTCAGAGCAGGGAGTGGATTCACATCTGGGTTCAGGTTCAGGCCCGGGTTCTAATGAGAAGACTCCGGTCATTGCTGATTTTGGGTGCGGTACGGGCGGTACTACTCTTAATTTTTCTTCCTACCTCAAGGTTCCTATTGATGGGTACGATGTTTTCGAGACTCAACTACAGATCGGGCGTCAATTTGCGGCGGAAATTGGAAATCTGTCACGATTTTCGATTTTAGATCCGTGGGGGAAGTTTTTTCTGCCC
>JBDSKY010000447.1:0-2724 GCA_039916675.1 Bdellovibrionia bacterium | reverse complement strand
GGCCATTTCCGCCCAAGCGGTCGTTCCCACCATTGCGTCGAAATCTCTTTGGCTTGATCGTATTTTGCAGAAGTTACCAGCTCAGGATGCCAATGCTTTAAGCCTCCCCGAGGAATCATTATCCCTTGCAAAACTCCGCGCCGCGATGGGAAATTACACGATTCTTGGCCAAGAAGAGTTTACCCGGTCAATGATGCCTATGTATTTTCAAGAACTGCCCAAACTCGTCAGTTCCGGAGCCGGGATTGAGTATGCCAAATCTTTTAGCAGAGCGATGTACCCCTCTCTTTGCGATTCAGAAGTTGTCGAACGCACTTCAAAACTTTTGGCCGATCATCCCAATTTACCGGCGGCAATAATCAAGACTTTGAAGGTTAAACGCCAGGAGGAGTCTCGTTGCATCCAGATTCGGAAGAACTCGGTTTCTACGCTTTGAGCAACAATGAAACAGGACAGTGATCCGATCCCTTCGTTTCAGGGTGGTGCCGCACCAAACTCAAGCGATCTCGAAATTCCTCGTTCACGAAAAAGTAATCAAGCCGCCATCCGATATTCTTGTCTCTCACTCCGGGTCGGTAGCTCCACCAGGTGTAATGCCCCGGGTCCTTCACAAAGGAACGGAAGCCATCCACATATCCGTGGTTAATAAAATGATCCATCCAAGCCCTTTCCTGGGGAAGGAAACCAGCATTATTCATATTGGTCTTAGGATTCTTCAGATCTATTTCTTGGTGAGCAATATTGAAATCCCCACAAATAACGACCTGCTTTCCGGAAGCGCGTAGTTGCTGACAGTACTCTAAGATCTTCTGACAAAATAAAAGTTTATAATCCAAACGCGTGTGTTCTCTCTGACTATTGGGAAAATAGCAGTTCAGAAGAAAAAAACCGGGGTATTCTGCGATTAATACTCTGCCTTCATTATCCACATCTGGCAGGCCAATTCCCGTGATGATACTTAGAGGTTCCTTTTTCGAATAAATTGCAACCCCACTGTATCCAGGCTTCTGCGCCGAGTGCCAGAAAGAATGATAGCCATGAGGATGCAGCAAGCTTTCCTCTAATTGCTCCGGATTCGCCTTTGTCTCTTGAACGCAGATAATATCGGAGTTTTCCCGCTCCACCCAGTCCGCAAAACCTGTACGACCCGCCGCCCGAATACCGTTTACATTCCAACTCTGAATCTTCACGTGATTTACCTCTTATCTTGAGCTCAGGACTTACCATGAATTTTAAAAAGAACCCAGCTCCCGGCTCTTTGAACTGACTCTGTTGAAACTGAACCTGTTGAAAACGAACTAATTGAAGCTGAGCTAATTATAGCCGACTCACCTGTCATTCCAACTGCTTTACTCTCGCAACGAGAGATCAATTCTAAAACTTCCTTTTCTTTTTGATTACTAGGATCTTCAACCAGCACATAATCTGGGCAATCCAAAGGCAGTAGTCTCGTATCAGGCCAACGGGTAACCCATCTCCGTCCGGCGATCCAAGTCCCAGCTAACTCATCAGCCATTACTGCGGCTTCGGGCGGAATGGTATCAATGAGTTTAATCGCCTCCAAGCGCCGAATACTCTGAGCTTGGTATTCTCGGTATTCTGCAATTGGATCGAAGTCCATGGCTATTAACCCCATCAATGCCCAACCCCAGATTAGAGTAGAAGATTTTTGCCGTCCCAGAGCCTTTATGGTGACACAAGCTAATACTGGCCATAACTCCAAAACATAATGAAATGCCGGATCCCTCAACGGTGGAAAACTAGCTAAAGCAGCGCTGGCAAATGAAGGTAAAATCAAAAACAACCAAGGGACTTCAGATAGACTTGAAAGGTTTGCTTTGCGTCCCCCCATTTTTAAAAATACTGGAAGTAAAAATAACCACGGAGAAAAAACCACCCAAAAATAATGCATCAAAGCTTTTAGCCCAATGTTATGAATAATAAGTCCAGGTGCAACTATGAGATTTTTCAAAAATTCAGCTAAATTACCGCCCAAATATGCATAATAACGATTGAAGTAATTCTTGTTAGGGGGATGAGCCATCTTCTCGAATAAGATGAATCCGACGGTAAGTGCGATTGCTAAAACTATTTTAAAAATGAAAAATTTAGATCCCTGCTTAACTTCATATTGCTCATTCGCAATCCCCTTACGGGCCAATCGTCCGGAAACAATATCAAAAACAGCCCAAACGCAAAACCCTGCAGCAATATCCAATAAAAGAATTTCCTTAGAACCCGCAGCAAGCAAGAAAAGCACTACAATTAAAATGTTTTTCAGAACCGGTCGGCTCCCCAGAGCCGAAGAAAACAAAAGTGCCAGCGCCCAAGAGACACTACAAAAAGCAATCGCGTTTTCGTGAAAGCCCCATCGCAGATTTTTCCACAAACTATCAAAGCTCAGAACAAAAATCATCGTTGCCGCTGCTAAAGTACTGTTTGACTGCGGTTCGCTCGCTGCGCGAGCTTTTCGCAATAAGTGAAAAAGATGCCTCAAGGTGGGGGGCCTTGGGCCTAAAACTTCACTATTTCGGAAATAATCAATTTCCCCGCCCAGAGTTACTCCACTATCCACTCCGCCCGGCTCCGGTTTCGGCTTCGGCTTCAGCTCCGGCAAACCACCACTTCTCTCCGCCAAAAAAATCCAGGCGGCCCCCCCGCCAAATATCAACAAAACCTGCACCACAGGCAAAAACTTAGGTGTTTCTCCGAAGAGTTGAAATA
>JBDSKY010000446.1:0-3424 GCA_039916675.1 Bdellovibrionia bacterium | reverse complement strand
TTATTCAGGGCGGGCTTCTTCTTTTCGTACGAGCATTAGACGGGTATTTTCTTTTCCTCCTGTTTATTCTTTGATTCTTGCGCTTTTGTTGAGCAAGTTTACTTTTCCTTTATTTTTGAATGATCTTTTAATCAAGTTGGGGGGGATGGTTACTCCTTTGGCTTTGGTTTCTATTGGATTTCAGCTTTCTTTTGGTACTCGGTCTTTGCGGCAGAATTTGCGGCCTCTTTTGGTTGGGCTTTCTTATAAGTTGGTTTTGGGACCTTTGTTGTTGGTTTTGCTTTTTGTTGGGATTCTTGGGGCACGGGGGGAGGCTATTCAGGTTACTCTGATTGAGACTGCTATGGCGCCTATGATTACGGCTGGGGTTGTTGCTGTTGAGTATGAGTTGGATGCTGAGTTGGTTAGTTTGATGCTTGGGATTGGGATTCCTCTTTCTTTTTTTACGGTTCCGGTTTTGTCTTATTTTTTGCGTTGGGTTTAGGGGGGGCTGGTTTTGATGTCTTATTTGGAGACTGTGGACGAGAAAGCTGAATTTAAAGTTGCTTAGGTGAAAAAGACAATTTAGCTTATTAGAGCTTTTATCTTAATTCTTGAAGTTGTTTTGTTACCTATGTATCAGGTTCGTACCGTTCCTTTTTCAATCAGCAATTCCCGCCTTATCAACACTCCCAGTGTGCCACAGTGTTGGCTAATTTTAGAACCTTTCGCAAACTAACTCAGTGTGTCGTTCTATTTTTCAAGAAGGCGTTGTGGGATGACCGCTGAAAAGCGGACTCACACCATGACAACGCAACATTCTCTAAAGTGTGGGTATTGGGCCCTAATGTCTACGCCGAGATAGAGTTCTTTGGCCAGTTCAGTATTTTGAGCCAATGGTCGGTTTCCGACAATTATCATCCTTTGACATCATTAGATAATAGGTAAATACTAAAATGATATTTTTAGTACCGCATTTGTCTTTTGAAAAACGTCTATAACAAGGGAGATAGTGTGTTGAAAAATAAGAATTTAATGAGATTTGGAATAGCCTGTTTTGGGGCTTCAGTTGTTCTGGCAAAGATGTCTTTGGCGACTGAAGTTGCTCCTTATTTTTTCACGTGGGGTGCAGACAGTAGCGCATACGCAGTGTCGAGCCTCGCAGATTCTAAAAAAAAGGCTGGCCTCAAGAGAGTCACCCTAGCTTTTGAACTTTCAGGTGGTGGATGTACACTATCGAAAGATATTCCTTCGATGCAATCTGACATCAATGCCTTCATGGCAGCAGGCGGTACGGTCATTGCCTCTTTCGGCGGAGCTAGTGGGACGTACCTTGAGCCCCAATGTAGCAGTGCTCAAGCATTGTTCAATGTTTTAGACAAATTTATTACGCAGACTGGCATTAAGAACTTGGACTTCGATGTCGAAGGCTCCACCATGGGGGATACCTCAACCAACGCTCGCCGGTTTGACGCGTTGAATATGCTTCGCGCAAAATATCCTGGCATGTACATTAGCTTAACCATTGCGACAAACCCTAACGGTTTGGACAACCTAGGCAATTCCTTTATTGCCATGGGTGCACAAAGAGGTTTCGTGCCTACTATCGTGAACATTATGGCAATGGATTACGGCGCCAGCAACATGGGTGGAAAGACACACGGTCAGTGTGCCGTCAGTGCTTCAGAAGCCCTGGCTAAACAACTTGCAGCTTCTTATCCTTCCTTATCTTCAGCACAAATTTACGCAATGATCGGTATTTGTCCGATGATTGGTACGAATGACGATAAAACGGTATTTTCTCCTGCAGATGCAACGACAGTCGCGAACTATGCAGCGTCTAAAGGAATCGGACTTCTGACCTATTGGGCGTTTCAACGGGATCAAGTTGGAAAAGGGGATTTGAATGACTATAGTGGCTACAACACTAGTAATTTCCAATACTACAATATCATGTTGACCGCTCAGTCAGGGACTACTCCAACGCCGACGCCAAGGCCAACACCGACGGCAACTCCAATGCCGACTCCTAAGCCTACGGCGACTCCGATGCCGACTCCTAAGCCTACACCTGCTCCTACGCCAAAACCAACACCGCAACCAACCCCAGATCCGGCGACTTGTGCTCCTTGGGGGCGCGGAGTTAAATACGTGGCGGGCAATATTGTTATTTACCGAGGTGAAAACTACACCGCCCGAATCAAGCATCTTTCTAATAAACAGAATAGACCACCGAATTCAAAGTTTTGGAAGAGCGGTGGAGATTGTACTTCGGATCGTGACGTCAATTCGTTTAGATTTTAAAAACTAGTGGTCGGTATTTAGGGCCTGGCCTTTGATGGATGCGAATTAGTTCTTGGAACCTGAAATAGGAAACAAGGGCTGATTCGCATCTGGGGCGATTTGTCTGCTTAGTAAGTATAAATTAGAGTCACTGGGTTCAGCGCCCTTTGATTGTCTATAAGCAATCCCTGCGCTGTAGCTTTGTACCAATCTCGCTGAGGAGCCTGGCAAGGAATCGGCCGCTGATCTAGCTGACAAGATCCAGTTTCATTGCGTCATCGAGCTGATCATCTTGATACCTGTGTCTACAAACTCTGTCGGGCATTAATGATTCCACTTTGACTTTTTTTTAAATTCAAGTAATTTTATAAGTAAATTACAGATTTGAATCTGTAGAAAGAAGCTGAGGAGAACTTATGTTAAGAGCTAGTATTGGATTTTTTATTTTTGGAATTTTAGCTTATATTCTTGGAGCAAATAATGTGGGTGGTCTTTCCATAGAAGTGGGGAGAATTCTCCTGGGAGCATTTCTCTTCTTGGCAGTCTTAGGTATACTTGTAGCTTTTGTTATAGGGAAAAAAACCAAACTTTTGCCTTAAGGAATTAAGTGTCTTCGCCCATAGGAGATGTTGGACTGATGTCGCGATCTGTTCAACCCCTAGGGCATTTTCCTTCAAAATCGAATAAAATTTCACGAGCTGCCTTCTTGCATAAGTGCTTGATTTGATGTGGTAATCAAATCAAAACACGTTTGATTTCTGATGGCAGCTACTTATTTTCTCAATACTGTAGCCTAGTTACAGCTTCTAACGGTCACCTATGTCTCCTCACCCCACACCCTCAAAAATTTCATGAAGTAACTGAACATCAGTTTGGCGTAGGCGTAATTTCACAACAATTATGAAATTACATAGTTATTTGAATTATTGTATTTTTTGGCAGCAAGATTTTTACTTTTGGAACGTTTTCGAACAGAATTTTGAAATTCAGGGCGAGCAAGAAGCCTATCTTTTAAAAGGCTTCTCCGTAGGGTTTGATCAGGTTTAGATTATGCTGCCTGGGATTGATAGCTAGGTGGATCTAAGACCCATGATCGCAGATATTTTAGTTGGTAGAATAGGCGAGAGTAAAATTTTTCATCTTTGAACACATTGTAGATCTT
>JBDSKY010000445.1:0-5932 GCA_039916675.1 Bdellovibrionia bacterium | reverse complement strand
ACTAGTGGCCTGGCCCAAATTTTTCAAAATTTGAAGAGAAAAAACTATGTGGATTTCTCACAGTATAAGCCTAGCACTATTCGGCGGAGGATTTCCCGAAGGATGTCCGTTTTAAGAATAGAACGCTTGAATGATTACGCCACTTATCTCGAATCTCATCCAGAGGAAATCAATGCTTTGTTTGCTGAGATTCTCATTCATGTGACGGAATTCTTTAGGGACGGAAAAGCATTTGAAGTCTTTTCAAAACGGATCCTGCCCAATTATTTGAGGGAAAAAGATTCTGGGCTACCGTTCAGGGTCTGGGTGCCGGGATGCTCTACAGGCGAGGAAGCTTACTCGATAGCGATTTCCTTGTTAGAGCACTTCGGAGATTTGAGTATTCCTATTCAAATCAATATTTTTGCTACGGATGTCAGCGAATCCGCTCTCCCAATGCTCGAGAGGTCATAGCTCTGATGCTGGAGGCTTACGGAGCCAAAGTAAAAACAGCGGAATCGGCTGCCCAAGCTATGCAGGAGTTTACTCGATTCAATCCAGATATCCTGGTGAGTGATATTGCCATGCCTGAAGAGGATGGTTATAGTTTAATCCATAAGATTAGAGATTTAAAATCGAAACATTCAAAAGTGCCAGCGATCGCCCTCACTGCTTATGCAGGGGTAGAAGACTGGCGGCGCGCTCTGGATGCAGGATTTAATAGGCACATAGCTAAGCCAGTTGATGAGTATGAACTCATGCGCTCTATTGCTGAATTGGCTGGACGCGACTCGAAATTGTAATCGGAATAAGCAAATCTTTAATTGTCTCTATCAGCTTGTATGGAAACGAATTCACCTTCGCTGCAAATTATATGAAAGTTGATGGGTCTACAGCAAACAAAGCAATCTTCAATATAGGATTGGTCGTCTTCTGAGCAGTCTACTAGAACTGAAAATTCTTCCCCACAGAACGGACATTCTACATTGGTTTCTGTCATTTCTTCTCCGGCTGACTCATCCCTAGAAATCTAACCAGCGCCTGGGTTTTAGGAATAAGAGAATTCAATTCTATATATTCTTCCACTGTATGAAATCCCGTACCTCTAGGTCCCAAACCGTCTATGGATGGAACGCCTTCATGAGCGGTTGTAGCTGCGTCGCTACCGCCCCCGATTAACCCACATTCTCCGTCTCCTAATCCTGATAATCGTTGGCAGGAAGCGTAGGCTGCGCGCAGGGCTTCGCTGGCGTCAGTTTTTTCCATGGGGTAACGTCCGGGTCCCCAGTGGACATCAATATGGGTTCCCGAAACGGCAGATTCTTTAGCCGTTGCCAGGATGCGCGCCCGAAGTTTCTCCGCGACGTTTAGAGTAATATATCTCATATCCACGTGAGCTTCCGAGTGGTCGGGGACTGTGTTTTTCCCTATGCCGCCTAAAATTTTACCTACATTCAGAGTAGTACCTTGCTCATAGTCAGTAAATCCTTGTATTTGATCTACAAAACGAGAAATTGACCAGATAGCGTTTGCGCCCGCTTGATGGGCATTGCCTGCGTGTGCGGCGCGACCGTGGGCGATCGCTGTAAAAGAGCCTGAACCTTTACGGCGAGTAATAATTGCATCGCCTTCCCGCCCAGATTCAAAGACAAGTGAAGCTTTCACTCCTTTTGACAGTGAACGGAGTAGGGCGGTACTTTCGGGTGATCCAATTTCTTCTTCTGAAACTATTAAACAAGAGAGCGGGATTGAATCAAGAAGACCTTGTGATTTTAAAGCCTGAAGGGCAAAGGTCATTACGACGAGTCCACCCTTCATATCTAATACCCCAGGCCCGCGGGCGAGTTTACCATCAGAACGATAGCCTGAGAATTTTTCCCTTGGGAAGACCGTGTCAATATGCCCAATAAGTAAAGTTCCGGAATGAGAGGCCGGCAGGATGTTGTGAAAAACGTTCTGATTCCCGTATAGGGTGCTGTTGATAGAGGTGCAAGGCAGGGGCATTGCTTCGTGGAGAATGGCACTGGCTGCATCCACCCCTTTCTTGTCATGAGTCCAGCTTGATGCTTCGACTAATTCACAAAGGAGCTTTTCCATGGCGTTTTGTTGGGAATCAAGCCAGTGGGTAGCGGTTTCAAATTTTGCTTTACGGTCTGAAGGTATGTGATTTGCCATCCTCTTTATTGTTAGCGCGCTGCGCTTGTGAATTCAACCGCGGATAGTTCGTATTTATTCAAAAACAACGGTTTTCTTTCCATAATTTAAGATTCGATTTTCCAAATGCCAGCGTAGGGTACGCGAGAGAACCAGTTTTTCAAGATCCCGTCCCTTTCTCAATAAGTCATCAATGGAATCTCTGTGTGTAATGCGGGCCACGTCTTGCGCGATAATAGGTCCCTCATCCAGGTCTTTGGTTACGTAGTGGCTCGTTGCGCCAATAAGCTTGACTCCTCTTTCAAAGGCCTGGTGGTAAGGTTTCGCTCCAATAAATGCTGGTAAAAAGGAATGATGAATATTGATGATCTGGTTGGGATATTGATCGACAAACTCGGGAGAGAGAATTTGCATGTAGCGAGCAAGAACTATTAGCTTGATTTGATGTTTTTTTAAAAGTTCAAGCTGCTGACGTTCTCGGGTGAGCTTGTCTTGTGAGCCATTGGAAATCACAAAAAGGGGGATTTCAAAAAATTCGGCAATCTTTTTTACTTCAGAGTGGTTGCTTACAATGATTGGAATCTGGCAGTTCAGCTCCTGATTTCGATACCTGTGAAGTATGTCGACAAGACAATGGTCAGTTTTCGATACGAAAATTGCAACTCGAGTCTCGTCTTCGGAATAAACTAATTGCCACTTCATTTGATATTGCGCCGCAAAAGGTTGGAAGATCTCTGAAAAATGTTCTCGTGAGACCGTAAAATTTGCCAGGTCCCATTCCACTCGCATTAAGAAGAGGCCTTCTTCGCCATCTATATGCTGATCCGCATGAAGGATGTTCGCACTGTAACGCAGTAGGAAATTTGAAAGTCCTGCCACTAGTCCGAGTTGGTCGGGGCAGGTAATTAGTAGCGTCGCTGTTTTTTTGTTTTCGCTCAGAATTGACTCCTGTTTTTGAAACAAATCCCCCTCGGGTTCACTGCAATAAATGTGTCATTATGGGTTAACCATGATAAATTAGAAATCATGCAAAAAAAATATGGGATCGTCATTTTAGTCATCGTGTTGATACTTACCGGCATAGGTTTGTATTGGTTTTTTCATAGTCAGAATAATTCCCAGACGCTTACTGAAAAGACGACTGTAAATGCCGTTGTTCCCAAGCCCAAAGTAGATCCCTGCCTCGATCCAAAGTATGAAACGGAGCGGCTTGAGATGAAAGACGGCTATATGAAGGGACTCATTGAAGCGGGCGAAAAGTATACCGTGGTAAAAGGTTGGTACAGGTGCAACCCGGTTAAACCGGGAGATATTGTTTTTTATAGATACAATACCAATTTCCCTCCAGTGCCTCGCCTTGTCCAAGGGGTGCCTGGCGATAAATTTAAATTAATTATAGATAAAAAAAGGAAGGCCTGGAATCTTTCGGTCAACGGCAAGGTGATTACAAATAACGATGGCCAGGAACCTCATTATTTTGGGAATGAATCGACGGCTCCTGTTTTGAGCCTTTATGAGAAATCCATGAAGGGCGTTTTGGCACCCACAACCTATTTGATTTTTTCCACAGTTACTCCAGGAAATTTTGATAGCGAAATGGGAGTGGTCAACTCTGAGGACTTTATGGGAAAAGTGGAAACTTTAAAGAAGTCTGTTGAGTCAGTGAAAGTTGAACCCCCCGCAGTTAAAACTTCCGGGAAAATCGATGCTTCAAAGAAGAGCGAGGCATTAGATGAGGTCGATACTCAGCCAGAGTGAGGCCCAGGTATTTCGTAAAGTCGGAGCTACTCCTAAGTAATTATTGAGAAATAATGAAGCAGACACTGATTTCGTCAGGTTGAAGTTGACGCCGTTTTGCATAAAGGGCGGCTGATCATCCCATTTGAACTGGGTCCAGGTAAGATTTCTAGGGTTCTTAAAAGCAAGATTCGTGAAATGTTGGAGGGATATCTTATCGCTCAAATCATAGCTGAACCAAGGAACAAACCAACCGTAGGCTCTTAGTCCTGTACCGTAAACGTCCAGATATCCGGTCGTTAATTCTTGGACGATTCCCAAGGTCCATCTGGTACCGGGAAGTACGTAATTTGTACTGGTCCGAAATCCGACTTCAAAGCGATTGCCACCAGAAATTTGATTGTTAGAGATTCCGGGTTGGAAATAAAGGTCGTAAGTCGTATTTAAATTGGGCAGGTCGAAAACCTGGGTTCGTCTCAAGCCGAACCTCGGGTCCCTTCCGAAGATGCTCATGCTCTGAAAATCGGGATCTTCCGTAAGGAATAAGAACACCCTTTGAGTGTAAAGAATGCGGTAATTGGGCGCAATTTCGTAATCAGCTGAAAAAATATTAAATACTGTAGTTGGAATATATCCAGATCCGTCGCTATTAGGTATAGAACTCGACTGTCCTTGAAGGGCAGGCGTCATAAATTCAATAAAATTTCGAATTCGAAGTTTAGATCGGACGGATAGCTGGGTCGACTGTTGTAATCCTGCAGGTTTAACTTCGTCGGTCGGTAGGTTCGCACGAACCTCATTTGAGGTACCAAGATGTAGGGCGGCGAAAGCTAAAAAGCCTAAGGTGCTCCACACTTTGACGTCGTAGGCTTTGCTGCCCCTAAAAGACGAAGGATTTAAGTGATATTTTGGTGTTTTTAAGACCATGGGCTACAATATACTCGATGCGTTATGAAGGCAAATTATTTTATTCGGAGCGTTAATTTAACCGCTTTTATCCTTTGTGTTAACGTGATAAAGCGACTGACGTGACTAACATGAATATGCCGATCCTGGAGTTTGTCCTTAAAAACTATAAGAATTTCAATTCACGAGCGACCCGTGATGCGACTCTTTCCTATTGGAGCCATATTGAAGGCGGTGGAAAGATGTTCTGGGCGGTGGCCGGTGCAATGTCTTCCGCCCAAATGGGTATTACGCTTGCTCCTGCGATTCGAGCGGGGCTAATTCATGGGCTTTCAGTAACTGGAGCTAACCTTGAGGAGTCCCTTTTTCGTCTTGTGGCTCATGAGCACTATAAGGATTTTCCAGATTATCGGTATTTTACCAAGGACGACGATACTCGTATCCTTGAACAACGTATGCGTCGCGTGACTGACACAAGTATTCCAGAGGACGAGGCGTTCCGTGCGGTTGAAAAGTACATCGTTCCAATGTGGATGGATGCAACTAAGAACCAAACTCGTCGCTTTTGGCATGAGTATTTTTATGAGCTAATCCAGAAGGTCGACCCGAAGCTTTATCAGGGCAACCCGGAAGAGTGTTGGCTGCTAGCTGCATCTCGCGCTAAGTTACCGATGGTCGTTCCAGGATATGAAGATTCAACATTTGGAAATATATTTGCTTCTCACATTAAGACTAATGAATGTAGTGCCTCTATTGCGAAGTCGGGCATTGAGTACATGGCTGATTTTTATGACCGATACCATGAGCTTTCATCAGGTAAGGGAGTGGGCTTCTTCCAAATCGGCGGCGGCATCGCAGGCGACTTCCCTATATGTGTAGTGCCTTCGATCAAGTATGACTTAAATGAGCCGGTCAAACCGTGGTCTTATTTTTGCCAGGTTTCGGACTCAACCACTTCTTACGGTTCTTATTCAGGTGCAACTCCGAACGAAAAAATCACTTGGGACAAACTGACACGCGATACACCGATGTTTGTGATCGAATCCGATGCGACTATCGTAGTGCCGCTCATGTTGAACGCGTTGCTTGAAGCTAAGCAGAATCCACGCTTAGCAAATGAGATTATTGCAAAGTATTCTGCTTAATTAGATATTTG